>JAOUGZ010000693.1 GCA_029865405.1 Betaproteobacteria bacterium | reverse complement strand
GCGGCCTACGACGACAAGCCGCGCGCCTCCGCCGGCTTCGGCCTGTACGGCTCGCAGCCGCGCAACTTCATCTTCTTCCGCGAGAACTTCTAGAAGCGCCAGACGAAGTTCACCGACACCTGCTCGATGTCGGCGCGGCCGGTCTCGAACTCCTCGCCCACCTCGCCGTAGTTGTCGTAGTCGAGCCGGATGCCCCAGTTGCGGCTGACGTCGAACTGCGCGCCCACGCCCCAGTAGAGGTTCGTCGACTGCGACGCGCAGTCGGTGTACCACCAGCTGTCCGGGCAGTAGGGAACTGTGGCGGTGCCGTTGTCGCGGCGCAGGCGCAGCTCGCTGCCGGCGAAGGCGATGCCGATGCGCCCGTTCAGCGACAACCCGCCCGCCACCGGGACGTTGCCGGCGAGGGCGAAGGTCAGCGCGCTCGCGCTGTAGTCGTACACCGCGACGTTGCCGCCGTTGTTGAAGCGGTGCTTGTAGCTGCCGAGGAAGGCGAGCGCGCCCTCGATCGCGAGATTGGGCGACAGGCGGTAGCCGCCGAAGAAGCGCGAGCCGACGTCGTCGTCATCGGCCGAATACGTGCCGGTGGCGAGGCCGGTGAAGTCGCTGCGCACGAAATCGGTCTTCGTCGTGCCGACGCCGCCGCCGATGTACCAGCCGGTGCCGTGCTGCGCGAGCGCGGGACCGCAGGCGAGCCAGGTTGCGAGCAGCAGGAATTTTTTCATGTGAGGCTCCTTTCAACGCCCGGAAACGGCGCCCACGAAGCGCTCCGCGAGCTGCGGCTGCGCGGCGTGGGCATCCAGCACGGGCTGCATTCGTTCCAGCGCGTCCAGCCGTTCGGCCGGCGCGGGATGGGTCTTGAACATGAGCGCGAGCCCCGAGTCCTCGGGGTTCATGGCCTGCAGCGTCTGCAGCACCGCCGGCAGCCCGTAGGCGTCGTAGCCGCCGCGCGCGGCGATCACCACGCCCAGGCGGTCGGCCTCGAGCTCGTCGGACTTGTCCAGGCCGCGCAGATAGAGCTCGCTGCCGGCGGCGAGGAGCTTGGCGCGCTTGTCGGCGTCCTCGGCGCGGCGCGAGAAGCTCAGCGCCGTGCCGGCGAGCTCGAGCTGCGCGTTCTTCTGGATCGCCTTGAGGTGGTGCTTCTTCAGCACGTGCGCGATCTCGTGCGCGAGCACCCCCGCGAGCTCGGCCTCGTTCTTCATGCGCGCCAGCAGGCCGCGCGTGACGAAGACATGCCCGCCGGGCGTGGCGAAGGCGTTCACCTGCGGCGCATCGAGCACGCCGAACTGCCACGGCAGGTTCGGCCGCTCGGTCTGCGAGGCGAGCCAGCGCCCGACGCGGTTCACGTAGGTCTGCAGCGCCTCGTTCGGCACCAGCGGCGCGGCGCCCAGCAGCCGCGCGGCCACATCGCCGCCGAGCTCGATCTCCTCCTTCTCGTCGATCTCGCCCGCGGCCTGGCGCACGTTCTTGCCCGCGTCGAGCAGCCGGTTGAGGTTGATGTTGAACTGCGCCTGCGCCGGCGCGGCGAGCGCGAGCGCGGCGAGCAGCGTCGCGGCGCGCCTCATCCGCCCTCCTTCGGATACGCCACCTTCTTCGGCTCGAGCCGGCCGTGCCCCGCGAACGCGGCCGCCGCGTCCGGGCTCGCGCGGTAGCCCTGCATGCGCTTGAGCTCCGCGGCATTGGGCCTGGCGTTCTTGAGCTGCTCGGGGTCCAGCCCGCGCACGCCCGTGGTGACCTGCGTGCCGCTGGTGCCGGTGCGCGCGACGTTCAGGAGCTGCACGATGCCGCTGTCGCCCTGCTTCGCTTCGCCCGTGCCGGCGTAGCGCAGCACGAGCATGCGCACCCAGCCCTCGGTTCCGCCTTCGGCCCTGACGCGCGTCCAGCCGCCCCTGCGCTCCAGCGCCTCGACCTTGGCGTTCACCGCCAGCGGCGCCACCACGGCGGCGTCACTCGCCGGGGACGCCCTCAGATCGGCGTCGCGGACCAGCGTCGCAGGCTCGGCGAAGCCGAGCGCAGGCACGAAAAGGAGAATCGCGGCGAAGCGTTTCACGGTTTCCTGCGCGGCTCGAACAGTTCCACCGGCTGGGCGCGGCCTTTTACCGGATAGGTGCCACATGATACGAAATCGAAGGCGCCGGCGCACCGTTCCATGGTGTCGCGCGAAACCAGGATCCGCCGC
>JAOUGZ010000143.1 GCA_029865405.1 Betaproteobacteria bacterium | reverse complement strand
CTGGCTCGCGCCGGCGCATGCCGGGCGCGTGTCGGACGTGCGCGCCACACCGCACAATCTCTCGGCGAGCGGCGGCGGTGGCGTGGGCGGCGTGCGCGCGGTGAGCGAGAGCCAGGTGTGCGCGTTCTGCCACACGCCGCACGCGGCCACGCCGGGCGTCACGCCGCTGTGGAACCGCAAGCTTTCGGACGCGACCTACACCGTCTACACCTCGAGCTCGCTCGACGCGAACGCCATCCAGGGCTCGCTCGACCAGCCCGGCGGCAGCTCGAAGCTGTGCCTTTCCTGCCACGACGGCACGCTCGCGATCGGCAGCGTCAACGTGCTGAACGGGCTGGGCTCGGGTGCGCAGCAGGGCACGGTGACGATCCCGATGAGCGGCACGGGCGCGGGCGGCGTAATGCCCCCAGGGCAGGGCGTCGCCACGGGCTACACGCGCAACGTTGGGGTCGACCTCACCAACGACCACCCGATCTCGCTCACCTACACCGGCGCGCTCGCCGCGCGCGACGGCGAGCTGCGCGCGGTGGACCCCGCGCAGCGCTGGCCCGCGGGCAGCGGCACCGTCATCGGCGTGCGCGCGCCCGGCTACAAGCCGCTGCTGCCGCTGGAGCCCACCGCCGCGGGCGGGCAGGGCCAGGTGCAGTGCGGCTCCTGCCACGATCCGCACATCCGCGAGACTGACGCGGCGCAGGGCAACCAGAAATTCCTCCGTCAGAACCGGTTCCAGGTCGGCACGCCGGGCCCGGGCTACAGCGAGGCGGGCGACATCATGTGCCTGTCGTGCCACGACAAGAACGGCATCAGTGGCACCTGGGCGTTCTCGGCGCATGCCAACCCGCAGGTGGCGACTCAGACCTACCTGCCTTCGGTGAGCACGGCGCCGCTGCGCGACTTCCCCGCCAACTTGCCGGTGTGGCGGGCCTCGTGCCTCAACTGCCACGATACGCACACCGTGCAGGGCGCGCGGCGCCTGACGCGCGAGGGCACCGACAGTCCCTCGAGCCCCAAGTCGGGGGGTGCGAGCGCCATCGAGGAGGTGTGCTACCAGTGCCATTCCGCGACCCCGGTGATCACCAACACCGGGGCGTTCGTTCCCAACATCAGGAGCGAGTACGCGCGCGCGGTGCGCATGCCGATCACCAATGCAGAGCAGGGCGTGACCACCGAGGCGCATGACATCGGCGGGAATTTCGCGGACCTCGCCTACGTGAACTGCACCACTTCGGACAACCGCTGCGGCGCGGACTTCGTCGAGCCGCGCGCGCGCCTGGGGGTGGGCAACCTTGCCAATCGGCACGCCGAGTGCACCGACTGCCACAATCCGCACCGCGTGGTGAAGTTCCGCGCCTTCATCGGCGCCGGCGGCAACATCTCGGGCGCGCCGGAAGCGGCGGGCACGCACACGCACGTGGACGGCGCTGGCAGCATCCACTCGAACATCGCCTCCGGCGTGCTGCGCGGCACCACCGGGGTGGAGCCGATCTACGGATCCGCTTCCTTCCACTCACTGCCGACCAGCTACGCCTTCAAGCGCGGCGACCCCGGCGCCAGCGCCGACACCAGCGTGGCGGCGAGCTACGTGACGCGCGAATACCAGATCTGCCTGAAGTGCCACTCGGACTTCGGCTACGACGACAGCAATGTCCTTCCGGTCGGCAGCCGTCCGTCGCTCGGCCGCACGGGCGGCACGGCGAGCGGCACCAACAACCTCACGCAGTACACCAATCAGGCCAAGGAGTTCCAGGCGCCGCTCGGGCACCGCGGCGAGGTGACCACCGTCGACTCGGGGGCCTTCGCCGGGGACCCGCCGGGACCGGTGGCATCGGTGAACTTCCAGACCAGCAACCACCGCAGCTGGCACCCCGTGACCGGCGATACGGGCCGCACGCCCGCAGTGCGCGGCGGGCTGAGCGCGAACAACTGGCAGTTCCCCTGGCGCAACGCGGTCGGCACGCAGACCATGTATTGCAGCGACTGCCACGGCGCCGAGGTGGCCGCCAGCAACTCGGTGATCCCCGACGGCGGCGAGAACGGCGTTCCCTGGGGACCGCACGGCTCCAATAACAGCTTCCTGCTGAAGGGCGCGTGGAACACGGCCACCGGCACCGGCCAGCAGGCCGCGGGCCTGTGCTTCAAGTGCCACAGCTACACGATCTACGCGACGCGCGCCGACACGCGCACCGGTTTCTGGCTGACCGACCGCGGCGAGGACGGCCACTCGATGCACGCCGACAGGATTGGTCGGTTGCGCTGCAACTGGTGTCACGTGGCGGTGCCGCACGGCTGGAAGAACAAGGCCTTCCTCGTCAACCTGAACGACGTCGGGCAGGAGGCCGGTCAGGTGCCCGGCACGCAGGTGCGCAACAACACGACAGCGGCCTACAACCAGCAGCCCTACTACCTCAACGCGGTCCTCAAGATCCGCAACTTCCGCCCGAGCGGCCAGTGGCGCGCCACCGATTGCGGCTCGGTGGGCGCGCCGGGCAACGGCCAGAGCGGGCGCGACTGGATGCGCGACAGCAATGAGAATTGCCAGAACCCACCTTGAGACGCCGGCCTGGGGCGAGGCTGTCGCGCGGCTCGGCTCGACGCGGCTCGCGCTCGCGCTGATCGGTCTGCTCGCGCTGGGCGCCGTCGCGGCAAGCCGCGATGCGGGCCCGGCCGGCTGGCTGCTCGCGACGCCGCTCGCGCTGCTCGCGCTCAACCTCGCCTGCGCCGTGGCGACGCATGCCTCGTTTCGCGCCCAGCCTGCGCTGCTCGCGTTCCATCTCGCGCTGCTCGCCGTGGTGGCGCTCGCCGCCGCCGGGCGACTCACGTACCTGAAGGGCACGCTGGAGCTCTCCGACGGCGAGGAGTTTGCCGGAGCGCTCAACCAGCGCGAGCAGGGGCCGCTGCACGGCGACGCCATCGAGGGCGTGGCATTCACGCAGCTTGGCTTCACCGTGCACTATCAGCCGGGCATGAAGCGCGCGCAGACGCACGCGCGCATCGCCTGGCGCGATGCGCGCGGGACGCTGCGCGAGGCCGAGGTGGGCGATGACACGCCGCTGCGCCTGGCGGGCTACCGCTTCTACACGACGCCAAACAAGGGATTCGCGCCGGAATTCGTGTGGCAGGGCGCGCGCGGCGGCGCGCCGGTGCGCGGCACTGTGCACATGCCCTCGTTCCCGGCGCAGCTGGCGAGCCAGCAGCAGGAGTGGACGCCGCCCGGCGCCTCGCAGGCGCTGACCATCCGGCTGGAGCTTGAGGCGCAGTTGGTGGACCTGGAACGTCCATGGGTGCTGCGCGCGCCCGCTGCGCATGCGCTCGCCATCGACGCGAACGCGCAGCGCGTCGTGCTGCGACCGGGTGAGTCGCACGCTTTTGCCGCGGGCACGTTGCATTACGTGGGCTTGCGCATGTGGATGGGCTACAGCGTCTTCTATGACTGGACGCTGCCGTGGCTCCTCGCCGCCGCCGTGCTGGCGGCTCTGGCGCTTGGCGCGCACTACTACGGCAAATTCCGCCGCGAGCCCTGGCACGGCGGTGTCGCCGCGGAGGCCGCGTGAACGCCGAGCTGCCAGCGCTCTGGAGCGCGCTCGCAACCTACACGCTTGCGGGCTCGCTCGCGTTCGCCGGCGTGGCGAGCGGGCGCCTGCCGGAGCGCTGGGTGATGCGCCTGCTCGTCCTCGGGCTTGCGCTGCACGCCGTTTCCATCGGCGCGCGCTGGGAGCGGCTGGGCCACGGCCCGTTTCTCACCATGTACGAGATCCTGTCCTCGAACGTCTGGAGCCTGCTCGCGATTTTCGTGCTCGCCGCCTGGCGGCTGCCGGTGCTGCGGCCGGCGCTGGCCATCGTGCTGCCGCTGCTCTTCGTGATGATGCTGTGGCTCGCGCTGCAGGACCCGCGCGCGGGTCACCTGCCACCCACCTACGCCACCGCTTTGCTCTACGTGCACGTCGGACTCGGCAAGGTGTTCCTCGGCGCGGTGCTGATCGCGGTGGGGCTGGGCGGCGTGGTGCTCGCGCGCTTGACGCGGCGCGGCGCGGCGTGGTTCGCGGCGCTGCCGGGCGACCGGCAGCTGGATGAGCTCGCCTACCGGTTCCTCGCTCTGGCGCTGGTCTTCGAGACGCTGATGCTCGTCGCGGGCGCGGTCTGGGCGCAGGACGCGTGGGGCCGCTACTGGGCCTGGGATCCGCTGGAGACCTGGGCCTTTCTCACCTGGCTGATGCTCGTGGTCGCGCTGCATGTGCGCTCGACCTTCAGGCCGGCGCCGCCGGTGAGCGCGGCGCTCGCCATCGCCGTTTTCGTGCTGGCGTTCCTCACCTTCTTTGGCGTGCCCTTCGTCACCACGGCGCCGCACCAGGGGGCGATCTAGGCACATGCCCCGGGCACAGCGGCCGCGCGCGCGGCGCGACTTCCGAATGCGTGTGGTCCTTGGCGTGCTGCTCGCGGTCGCGGCAGGCGGCGCCGGGCTGCACTGGCTCGGCAAAGACCCTGACACTGCGCCGGCGGCCGAAGCGGCGCGCCCCGGCGCTCACGTCGACCCGCTGGGCCACGCGCGCAGCAGCCAGCGCGCGGAGTTCGACGCGCGCTTTGGCCAGGCCACGGTGATGCTGCACGCGCGGCAGTACGAGCACGCGGTGACGGCCTTGCACCGGCTGCTCGAGATCGCCCCGGAGGTGCCCGAAGTGCACGTCAACATGGGCTTTGCGCTCATCGGCCTGAAGCGGCACGCGGCGGCGCGCGACTTCTTCCTCGGTGCGATCGAGCTGCAGCCGGCGAAGTCCAACGCCTACTACGGCCTCGCGGTCGCGCTCGACGCGCTGGGCGACCGGCCCGGGGCGCTCGGCGCGATGCGTACCTACGTGCATCTCACCGGTCCGGAAGATCCGTGGCTCGCCAAGGCGCGCTCGGCGCTCTGGGAGTGGCAAGCGGAGTCGCGGGAGAAATGAGGCGCCTGCTGCTGGCGCTGGCACTGGCCGCGGCGGCGCTCGCCCTGCTCGCCGCCGCGGTGTATTTCGGCAACCGCGCCGGTCCGGCGCGCGTCAACGAGCGGCTGGCGCCGCATTTTTCGCTGCCGACGCTCGCCGACCCGGGCCGGCGCTTTTCGCCGCAGGAGCTGCGGGGCCAGGTCTGGGTGCTGAACGTCTGGGCTTCGTGGTGCGCGCCCTGCCGGGACGAGCATCCGCTCCTGCGCGAGTTGGCGCACGCGCGCCTTGCCCCGGTCTACGGCCTGAACTATATGGACCGCCGTGCCGACGCGCAGTCCTGGCTCAGGCAACTGGGCGATCCATACGCGCTTTCGGTCTTTGACGCCGATGGGACGATCGGCCAGAGCTATGGCCTGCGCGCCGTCCCGGTGACCTACGTGATCGACCGGCAGGGCATCATCCGCTTCGAGCTCACCGGCCCCGTCACGCGCAAGGTGCTCGATACGCAACTGTTGCCCTTGCTGCGCCGGCTCGTAGCGTAGGTCCCGCGAGCGGGTTTCCGATTCCCGGAATCGGGATTCTCCGAGCCGGGTTTTGCGCGGACCTGGGGTGGGCTGATCGCCCCCGTGGCACCTGCCCCACATGGAGCGGAAATTGCTCCCCTTGGGTCCAGGTGCGGCGCATTGCGCTGCGCAACGGCCCCGGGGGGCAACGGCGACATGGAGACGCACAGGCTTTCATCCTGGGGGGCTGCGGGAGCAGTCGCGCTCGCGGCTGCCTGGACGCTATCGCGCTTTCTGCCGGATGTCGCGGCCGCGGAAGGCGCGGCCTCGAGCTTTCGCTGGGTCACCTTGGCCAACACGGCGCTGGCGGCTTCCACCGCGCTGTACGCCACCTACTTGTGGTTGCGCCTGGACGTCGTCGGCCGCGTGGCCACAGGACTCGCCGCGCTCGGCGCGATCGGAGTACTCGCCGGGCTGGTGGTCGCGGCGCTCGCGACGGGCACTGCGCGCGTCGGCCTGTACGAGGGGACGGCGCTGCTCTCGGCCGCGGCCGTGATCGCCTACCTGTGCCTGGAGAGGGCCTACCGCAACCGCGACGCGGGCATCGTCGTGATGCCGGCGGTGATGCTCGCCGTCGCCTGCGAGATGTGGCTCATCGCGCACGGGCTCGCGCTGCCCGGCTCGCCGCCCGAGGGTTTCGGCGCCTACTGGGAGGCGGGCTACCGCTTCGCGATGGCGCTGGGTTACGGACCGATCGCGCTCGCCGGCGCCGTGGCGGCGCTGGCGCTCGCCGCCCGCCGTGGCGGCGCGCCGGACTCGGCCGCGAGGCTCTCGGCGGGGCTTGCGGTCGGCGCGCCGTTGCTGCTGCTCGCGGCCGGCATGGGGGCGGCGTGGACGCTCATCGACGCACAGGCCTCGGCGAGGCCGGCGGGCTTTCTGTTCATGTCGTCGCTTGCCACGGCAGCCGCGCTGCTCGCGTGGCTGCGCATGCGCGAGCTGGACGCGCGGCGCCAGGCGCGGCTGGTGCTCGGCGTCTTCGTCGTGGCGACGGCGGGGCTGCTCGCGGCAGGGCGCGTTGGCGCGCTGCTCGTCTAACGGGTGTCAGGATGCGTTTCGACGAACCGCCGCGCCTCGCGATGCCCGCTGGCAGCGGCGCGGCGGAACCAGGCGCGCGCCTCGCTCTCGCTCTGCACGACGCCTTTTCCGGTGAGGAACAGGATCCCGAGGTTGTGCTGCGCTTCGGCGTGGCCCTGCCGCGCGGCCTCGAAGTACCAGGTGGCGGCGGCGCGGTCGGGCTCGGACTCCGACTCCGGCAGCCCCAGGCCCAGGGCGTACAGGTTCGCGAGCTGGAACTGGGCCTCGGTGTGGCCCTGCTGCGCGCCCAGCAGGAACCAGCGGAACGCCTCGGCGTCGTCCT
>JAOUGZ010000691.1 GCA_029865405.1 Betaproteobacteria bacterium | reverse complement strand
TCGGCTGCCGCGCTGGCTGGGCCGGCTGGCGTTCGTCGCAGCGCAGTGGCGCGCCGAGCGCGCGCACTCCCGGGCGCGGCGCGACCTGCTCGATCTGGACGACTATCTCGGCGACATCCTCGCGTTCTCGGGCCGCGGCGAGTAGCGCTCAGGCCTGCGGCCGCGTGGCCGCGCGCGTCTCCTTCATCTTTTCGTCCCTGGCCGGCGGCGGACTGGGCGGTTTCGCCGCGCCCTCTTGCGCGCTGATGGTGGCCGTCGTCTTCACCGGCTCGGACCCCCGCCGGTTGTCGAGCACCAGGTAGTAGTCGCTGCTCTCCGGTATGACCACGCGAAACGACAGCCGGCGATCGAGCGCGCCGCGAAACAGCGCCTCGGGCTTCTTCGACTTGAGCTCGTTTGCGCTCACCAGCGCGATGCGCAGCTTGCCCGAGGCCACGATCGCGACGCCGATCACCGCGCCGCGCGGCAGCTTGCGCAGGCGCACGGTCTTGGTCTTGCCCTCGGGGACCTCGACCGTGACCTGTGCGGCGGCCGCCAGCGCCGGCGCCCCGGGATGCGCGACAAACAGGCCCGCGGCCAGTGCCAGCGTGACAGGCAGGCGTAGCCCGCCCGGCATCAGAACCGCACCCGGCACTTCACCCCTGCGGGAATGCGTCCGCCGGGATTGGGCAGGCGCAGGCGCACGCCGAACGTGCCGCTCGCCGCGTCCAGCACCCTGTCGACAACCTCCACCCGCGCGGGATGCATGCCGCCCACCGGTTCCTCCGGGCGCACCTCGGCCAGCTGCCCGACCTTGACCCGGCCGAACTGGCTCACCGGCAGCAGCAGCTCGACGTTCAGCGGGTCGATCTCGACGATGGTCATGATCGGATCCTTCTGGTTCGAGCTCATCAGCTCCCCCGGCCGCAGCATGATTTCCACCACCACGCCGTTGACCGGGCTCCTGATCGAGCGCTGGTCCAGGACTTCCTGCGCGCGGTGCGCGTCGAGTTCCGCCAGGCGCCGGTTCTCGCGCGCGGCGCGCAGCTGCTCGATCGCCAGCCGGTACTCGGCCTCCGCCTCGTCGCGCGCGTTCGCGGACACGAAGTTCTGCCGCTGCAGCTCGTCGGCGCGCTCCCATTTCTTGCGCGCAAGCCCGACGCGCGCCTCGGCGGACTTGAGCTCGCCTTCCATGCGCGCGCGCGAGCGCGCCAGGTCGAGCGCCGCGCGCTCCGGGCCGGAGGACAGCTTCGCGACGAGCGCGCCTTTCTTCACCAGCTCGCCGCGCTGCACCAGGACCGACTCGATGATGCCCTCGACCGGCGAGCGCATGTCGATGCTCTGCCGGGCTTCGATCAGGCAGTCGTACTCGCCGGGCAGCTGTGTCGCGCCGGCGGTGCCCTGGACGGACGCCCCGAGCAGCGTGGCGCTGCAGGATAGGAGACAGACTCGGAGGAGGCGCAAGCTCGAATTCCAGTTCGACCGCGAGGGCAAGCTGCGAGTCTATCGCTAACCAACAAGAAACGCTGCGAGCGGAAAACGCGCACAGATCTTCACGAGCGGCACGCTGCCCTGCGGCGCCTCCAGCCGCTCCCCGGTAAGGACATTCTCCAGCGCCGTCGCGCCCGGCGGCAGCGCGAGCGCCGTGTCTTCCCAGGCCTCGCCCAGCGGCAGCTTGCCGGCGGCGCCGAGCATCTTCGCGTACAGGCGCCCGGCCACCACCACCACGGTGCCGCTGGCGTGCGTGCGCGCGAAGGCGAGGACGTGCTCGGCGTGCTTGCCGCTCGCGGCGAGCGGCGCGTAGCTGCCGTCGCGGAATAGCTCGGGCAGCTTGCGGCGCAGCTCGAGCATGCGCCAGGTCACCCAGAGCTTGGCGCGGCCATCCTGCAGCGTATCGAGCAGCGGCCGCGGGTCGCTTAGCGCTCCCAGCTCCTCGAGCAGGTGCGCGCGCAGCGCATAGTCCACCGGGCGCCGGTTGTCCGGGTCGACCAGGCTGAGGTCCATGAGCTCGGTGCCCTGGTAGACGTCGGGCACGCCCGGGGAGGCGTACTTGATCAGCGCCATGCTGAGGCTGTTCAGCGCGCCGAACCAGGCGATCGGCTCGGCTTGCGCGCGCAGCTCCTCGAGAAACGGGTTGGGCGCGAGCCGCCCGAGCAGCGCGCGCACGAACGCGAGGAGCGCGTTCTCGTACTCCTCGTTC
>JAOUGZ010000142.1 GCA_029865405.1 Betaproteobacteria bacterium | reverse complement strand
TGGCGCTTGCCGGATAGCGCGCTCAGCATCATCACGGCCTCGGCGCGGTCGAGGGGCTTGTTGAAGATGCGGCCCTCGAGCGCCACCGTGGTGTCGGCGGCGAGCACCGGGGCCTGCGGCAGGTTGCGCTCGAGCATGCGCTTCCAGCCGGCCGCGGCCTTGGCGCGCGCCATGCGCATCACGTAGTCACGCGGGTTCTCGCCCGCCTGCGGCACTTCGTCGACATCGGGGGCCGCACCCGGGCGGTTGCGGAACAGGAGCAGGTGGAACTTGACGCCGATATGGCCGAGCAGCTCGCGGCGGCGGGGGCTGCGCGAGGCGAGGTAGATGCTGCGATCGAGCAGTTTGACCATGGCGGCGCCGCGTCGCTCCAGTGTAGCAAAGCTACTCTCGATGATAAGGATGCCCGGTGAGCCGGGTCGCGGCGCGGTACAACTGCTCGGCGAGCAGTACCTGCGCGAGCGCGTGCGGCAGAGTGAGCGACGACAGTCGCAGGAGCAGCATCGCGTCCTTTCTTGTCTGCGCGTCCAGCCCGTCGGGACCGCCGACGACGAAAGCGGTGGGCGCCTGCTCGGCGGCCCAGCGCGCGAGCGCGGCCGCGAACTGCGCGCTCGTCAGCTCGCGCCCGCGCTCGTCCAGAGCGACGATGCGCGCGCCGGCGGGCACCTTCGATATGCACTGCACCGCGTAGCCGCGCGGCATGCGCGCCAGGTAGTCGTCGCGCGCCTGCGCGGCCCAGCCGCGCAGCCTAGCGCCGTGCGCGACGAGGAACAGCCTTGCCATGACCCGCGAGCTTCACCGGCTTGCCGCCCCAGATTTCCTCGAGGTTGTAGTGGCTGCGTACCGCCGGATGCATGACGTGCACGATGATGTCGCCCAGATCGACCAGCAGCCACTCGCCGCCGGCCTCGCCTTCGACGCCGTACACGCGCGCGCCCAGCGCGCCCAGGCGCTCGCGCACGCTGTCGGCGAGCGCCTTCAGCTGCCGGCTCGAGTCGCCGCTGGCGATGACCACGCGCTCGAAGAAGGGCGAGAGCTGCGCGACGTTGAAGACGAGGATATCGTGGCCCTTCACGTCTTCCAGGGCATCCACCACGGCGCGCTGCTTCTTGCGGATGTCCATCAGCGGTACAGCCCGTGGCGGCGGATGTAGTCGAGTACCGCCGGCGGCACCAGGGCCGAGACGTCCGCGCCGCGTGCCAGGCGCGCGCGGATGTCGCTCGCGGAGATGTCCAGCGGCTCGAAGGGCACGCTGCGCACGCCCGCGGCGGGCACGGCGGCGCCGGGCCTGGCGAACACGGCGATGCTGGCGCGATCGAGGATTTCTCGCCAGCGGTGCCAGGTCTGGAGCTTGGCGTACTGGTCGGCGCCCATCAGCAGGACCGGCTTGCCGCCGAGGCTCTCCAGGGTGTCGATGGTGTAGCCCGAATGCCCGGAGTCGAGCTCGCGCTCGTCGATCGCGTAGCGCGGCTCGCCGGCGAGGGCGAGCTTCAGCATGGCGACGCGGTGCTGCGCCGGCGCCTTCGCGGGCGCGCGGTATCGGGGCGCGCCGGTCGGCATCCACAGGATGCGCTCGAGCCCGAGATGCGCGAGCGCCGCGCGCGCCAGCGCGAGGTGCGCGTTATGTACCGGGTCGAACGTGCCGCCGAGAATCCCCGTGGTCTGCACTACTGCCGGATTTCTCCGTGGCCGAGGACCACGAACTTCTGCGTGGTGAGGCCTTCCAGGCCCACCGGACCGCGCGCGTGCAGCTTGTCGGTGGAGATGCCGATCTCGGCGCCGAGGCCGAATTCGAAGCCGTCGGCGAAGCGCGTCGAGGCATTGACCAGCACCGAACTCGAGTCCACCTCGCGCAGGAAGCGCTGCGCCCGCGTCTCGTCACCGGTGACGATGGCGTCGGTGTGCTGCGAGCCGTATTTCGCGATGTGCTCGATGGCCTCGTCGAGTCCCGGCACCACGCGGATCGAGACCACGGGCGCGAGCCACTCGGTGGCGTAGTCGGCCTCCGTCGCCGGCTTCGCGTCGGGCAGGAGGGCTCGCGCCGCGTCGTCGGCGCGCATCTCCACGTTCTTCTCCCGGAAGATGCGCCCGATTTCGGGCAGCACGCGCGGCGCGATGCCCTCGGCCACCAGCAGCGTCTCCATCGTGTTGCAGGTGCCGTAGCGCTGGGTCTTGGCGTTGTCGGCGATCTTCACCGCCATCGCCGGGTCGGCGCGGTCGTCCACGTAGACGTGGCACACGCCGTCCAGGTGCTTGAGCATCGGGATGCGCGATTCGCGCATCAGCCGCGCGATCAGCGCCTTGCCGCCGCGCGGCACGATGATGTCGACGTACTCTTGCAGCGTGATCAGCTCGCCCACCGCGGCGCGATCGGCCACCTCCACCACCTGCACCGCCGCCTCGGGCAGCCCGGCCGCCTTCAGGCCCGCGCGCACGCAGCTCGCGATCGCCCGATTGGAGTGCAGCGCCTCGGAGCCGCCGCGCAGGATGCAGGCGTTGCCCGCCTTCACGCAGAGGCCCGCGGCGTCGGCGGTGACGTTGGGGCGGGATTCGTAGATGATGCCGATGACGCCAAGCGGCACGCGCATGCGCGCCACTTCGATGCCCGTGGGCCGGCGCACGCGCTCGGTGAGCTGCCCGACCGGGTCGGGCAGCGCCGCCACCTGCTCGAGCCCGGCGGCCATCTGTTCGATCAGTTGCGGCGTGAGCGTGAGCCGGTCGACGAAAGCCGCGTCGCGGCCGTCCTTTTTCGCCTGCGCGACGTCGTCGCGATTGGCGGCGAGGAGTGCGTCGCCGGCGGCGCGGATCTCGCGCGCCATCGCGGCGAGCGCCTGGTTCTTGGCGCCGGTGTCGGCGCGCGCCAGCAGCCGCGCAGCGGCGCGCGCCGCCCGGCCCAGGCCGCGCACGTACTCTTTCACGTCAAGCTTTTGATCCACCGGCCAATTTTAAACCCAGGGCGGTGAACTGATCCCAGGCGTCGCCGCGCGCCACGCCCTTCACCACGCGGTCGATGAAGGCGGCCTGCGACAGCGCCGCATCGAGCGCGGCGCGCGTATGGCGCCGCGCCGCGGCCTGCACGGCGCGCTGCAGCGGCTTGTTGTAGAGGCGCTGCTCGCCGAACAGGCGCTCGGCGCTCTTGCCCTCGGCCATGCCGCGCAGCACGAACAGCGCGCTCGCCACGGCGAACAGGACGAAGGTGGGCGCCTCGCCTTCGCCGCGCAGGCCCTGCAGGATGCGCGTGTAGCGCGCGAGGTCGCCTGCGACCAGCGCCTCGGCCGCGCCATAGGGGTCGTAGCGCGCGACCGACGCCACCGCGTCCTCGACGGTCTCCAGCGCAAGCTCGCCCGGCGGCGCGAGCAGCGCGAGCTTCTGCACTTCCTGGTGCGCGGCGAGGAGGTTGCCCTCGACGCGCTCGGCGAGGAACTCGAGCACTTCGGGCGAGGCCTTCTGCTGCTGGCGCGCGAGGCGCGCGCCGATCCATTGCGGCAGCCGCGCCCGTTCCACCGGCCAGACGTCGACCACCACGCCGGCCGCGCCCAGTGCGCCGAACCAGGCCGAGGATTGCCCCGCGCGGTCCAGGCGCGGCAGGCTCACCAGGGTGAGCATCTCGGCGTCGAGCCGCCTGCAGTGCTCGACGATCGTCTGGCCGCCGTCGGGGCCGGGCTTGCCGCCGGGGATGCGCAGCTCGATCAGCTTGCCGCCCCCGAAGAGCGAGCGGCTGGCGCCGGCGTGCGCGAGCGCGCTCCAGTCGAAGCCGCGCTCGGCCGTGAACACCTCGCGCTCGGCGAGGCCGCGCCGGCGCGCCGCGGCGCGCACCGCGTCGGCGGCCTCGAGCGCGACCAGGGGCTCGTCGCCGTGAATCACGTACAGCGGCGCCAGCGTCTTCTGCAGGTGCGTTTCGAGCTGCTCGGCGCGCAGCTGCATCAGTTCGCGGACTCGGGACGGCGCGCCGCCGACAGGCGGCGCATGATCTGCTGCACCATGTCGGCCTGCATGTCGCGGTAGAGCAGCAGCTCCTCGGTCTCCTTGGCCAGCGCGACGGCGTCGTCGTAGGTGACGTCGCGCGTCAGCGTCACCGTGCTCGGCGCCAGGAAGTCGCTGCCCTTGCCGTCGCCGACGCTGAAGCGCACGCGGTACACGAGGCGGAACTCGCGCACGCGCCCGGCGGAGCTGAGCGCGAGGATCTCCTTGGCGCGCGTTTCCTCGCTGAACAGGAGCTGCGCCTCGGCGGCCTTGGGGTCGTCCACCACGCGCGTGGCGCTGCCCGACTGGATGTTCCTCTTCAGCTCGAGCGCGATGCCGCCCGTGGCGCCGGGCAGGTACAGCGTGTCGAAGGGCAGTGCGGACGCGCCGCGCAGCTGGAAGCCGCAGGCGGCGAGCAGCAACGCGGCGGCGGTGGCGAGCGCGAGTCTCAAACGACGACGTTGATGAGGCGGCCGGGGACCACGATGATGCGCTTGATCGGCTTGCCGGTGGCGTACTTTTGCACCAGCTCGCTCGCGCGCACCAGGCTCTCCAGCGCCGGCTGCCCCGCTTCCCGGGGCGCGCGCAGGCTGCCGCGGGTCTTGCCGCCTACCTGCACCACGTACTCGATCTCGTCCTGCTCCAGCGCCTTGGCGTCCGGCTCGGGCCAGGGCGCGGCGAGCACGTCCTCGCCGAAGCCGAGCGCACGCCACAGGTGGTGCGCGAGGTGCGGCGTGATCGGCGCGATAAGGCGAAGCAGAATCGACAAACCTTCCTCCGTTACAACGTTTCTCCCGCCCGCAAATCTCTCAAGCGCATTCAATATCTTCATCGCCGCGGACGCGACCGTATTGAACTGGTGCTTGCCAAGATCGTAGTTGGCCTGACTGAGTACCGAATGGATCTCGAAACGGGTTTCCTTCTCCAAGTGCGCAGCCATCTGGGTCTTTGTCTGGTCAAACTTGGCGCAGTAGGCCCAGACGCGCTTCAGGAAGCGGAACGACCCTTCGACGCTCTCGTCGCTCCATTCCAGCGTGTTGGTCGGCGGCGAGGCGAAGATGGTGTAGAAGCGCGCCGTGTCGGCGCCGTACTTGTCGATCAGCGCCTGCGGGTCGACGCCGTTGTTCTTCGACTTCGACATGGTGCCGATGCCGTCGAACACCGCCTCGCGGCCGTCCCGGGTCTTTGCGGAAAGGATCTTGCCCTTGGCGTCGCGCGTCACCTCGACCTCGGCCGGGTTGATCCATTCGCGCCGGCCCTGCGCCTCGCTGTAATACGACTCGGCGAGCACCATGCCCTGCGTGAGCAGGTTGGTGAACGGCTCGTCGACCTCGAGCAGGCCTTCCTCCTTGAGGGCGCGCGTGAAGAAGCGCGAATACAGCAGGTGCAGGATGGCGTGCTCGATGCCGCCGATGTACTGGTCGACCGGCATCCAGTAATTGGCGCGCTGATCGAGCATGACGCGCTCATTGTCCGGGCAGGCGAAGCGCGCGAAGTACCACGACGAATCGACGAACGTGTCCATGGTGTCGGTCTCGCGCTTTGCCGGCTTGCCGCACGACGGACACCGGGTCTCGTAGAACGCCGGCATTCTCGCGAGCGGGTTGCCGGTGCCGTCGGGCACCAGGTGCTCGGGCAGCAGCACCGGCAGCTCGTCGTCGGGCACCGGCACGTCGCCGCAACTCGGGCAGTGCACGATCGGCACCGGGCAGCCCCAGTAGCGCTGGCGCGAGATGCCCCAGTCCCTGAGGCGCCACTGCACCTGCTTCTCGCCCAGGCCCTTCGCCTTCAGGTCGGCGGCGATGGCGTCCACCGCCGCCGGGTAGTCGAGTCCGTCGTACTTGCCCGAGTTGATGCAGGTGCCGTATTCGGCGTAGGCGGCCTGCCAGGGCTCGGGCACCGCGTCGCCCGCCGGGTGCCGGATCACGCACTCGATCGGCAGGCCATATTTCAGCGCGAAGGCATAGTCGCGCTCATCGTGCGCCGGTACGCCCATCACTGCGCCTTCGCCGTAGCCCATCAGGACGTAGTTGCCGACCCACACCGGCAGCTTCTTGCCCGAGATCGGGTGCGTGCAGAAAAGCCCGGTGGGCATGCCCTTCTTGTCCAGCTGCGCGAGATCGGCCTCCATCACCGCGCCGCGCTTGCACTCGTCGACGAACGCCGCGAGCTGCGGATTGTCCCTGGCCGCAAAGGCGGCGATCGGATGCTCGGCGGCGACCGCCATGAAGGTCGTGCCCATCAGCGTGTCGGCGCGCGTGGTGAACACCCACAGGGTCTGCGCCTTGCCCTCGAGCTGGTACGGAAAGCCGATGCGCACGCCTTCGGAGCGCCCGATCCAGTTCTTCTGCATCAGCTTCACCTGCTCGGGCCAGCCGTCCATCTTCGACAGCGCGCCGAGCAGCGCCTCGGCGTAGGCCGTGATGCGGAAGAAATACATCGGGATCTCGCGCTTTTCCACCGGCGCGCCGGTGCGCCAGCCGCGCCCGTCGATCACCTGCTCGTTGGCGAGCACCGTCTGGTCGACCGGGTCCCAGTTGACGACGCCGGTCTTCTTGTAGGCGAGGCCCTTCTTGAACAGGCGCGTGAACAGCCACTGGTTCCACTTGTAGTACTCGGGCCGGCAGGTGGCGAGCTCGCGCTCCCAGTCGAGCGCGAAGCCGAGCGCCTGCAGCTGGCGCTTCATATAGGCGATGTTGCCGTAGGTCCACTTCGCCGGCGGCACCTTGTTCGCCATCGCCGCGTTCTCCGCGGGCAGGCCGAAGGCGTCCCAGCCCATCGGCTGCAGCACGTTGTAGCCGCGCATGCGGTAGTGGCGCGTGAGGACGTCGCCGATGGTGTAGTTGCGCACATGCCCCATGTGCAGCTTGCCCGAGGGGTAGGGGAACATGGACAGGCAGT
>JAOUGZ010000690.1 GCA_029865405.1 Betaproteobacteria bacterium | reverse complement strand
CTTCACGGAGGTGATGCACGCCTCGGTCGACGAACTGCTGCGCCACGTGGCGCAGCCCAAGCTATGAGCTTCGTGCCCCTGCTGGGTCTCTGGCCGGCGCTGCCGGAAGTCGTGCTGCTCGCCGGCACCTGCGCGCTGATGATCATCGACCTGCTGTCGAAGGATGCGCGCCGGCGGCTGAGCTTCGGCTTCGCCCAGGCAGTCCTCGCGCTGTGCCTCGTCGCCACGTTGTTCGCGATCGCCGCTTCCGGGGGGCAGCGGCTCTACATCCTCTACGGCATGTTCGTGTCCGACCTGCTGTCGCACGTCCTCAAGCTGTTTGCGTACGCGGCGACGTCCGCGGCGCTGGTCTACGCGCGCCGCTACCTGTTCGAGCGCGCGCTGCTGAGCGGCGAGTTCCTGACGCTGCTGCTGTTCGCGCTGCTCGGCGTCATGGTGATGATCAGCGCCAACAGCTTCATCACCCTGTACCTGGGCCTGGAGCTGCTGTCGCTGTGCCTGTATGCCCTGGTGGCGCTGAACCGCGACTCGGCCGCCTCCGTCGAGGCGGCGATGAAGTACTTCGTGCTCGGCGCGCTCGCCTCGGGACTCTTGCTCTACGGCATGTCGATGATCTACGGCGCCACCGGGTCGCTGCTGCTGCCCGAGATCGCCGCCCGCGCCGGCGGCCTCGCCGCCGGCTCGGAAAGCGCGCACACGCTGCTGGTCTTCGGGCTGGTGTTCGTGGTGGCGGGCCTCGCCTTCAAGCTCGGCGTGGTGCCGTTCCACATGTGGATTCCGGACGTGTACCAGGGCGCGAGCACCGCCGTGACGCTGGTCATCGGCACCGTGCCCAAGATCGCGGCGTTCGCCATGGCGCTGCGCCTGCTGGTGAACGGCCTGCCCGGGCTGGCGGTGGACTGGCAGCAGATGCTGATCGTGCTCGCGGTGCTGTCGATGGCCATCGGCAACCTCACCGCCATCGTGCAGACCAACCTCAAGCGCATGCTCGCCTACTCGACCATTGCGCACATGGGCTTCATGCTGCTCGGCCTGCTCTCGGGCGTGGTCGGCGGCAATACCCTGAACGCGGAGGCCGCGTACGGCGCGGCCATGTTCTACACCGCGGTGTACGTGCTGATGTCGCTGGGCGCGTTCGGCGTCCTGCTGCTCGCCTCGCGCGCCGGCTTCGAGTGCGAGCGGCTGGAGGACATGAAGGGCATGAACCGGCGCGATCCCTGGATCGCCTTCCTCATGCTGCTGATGATGTTCTCGCTTGCCGGCGTGCCGCCGCTCGCCGGCTTCTACGCGAAGTTCGCGGTCATTTCGGCGGTGGTGCAGGCGGGGCAGGTCTGGCTCGCGGTGGTGGCGGTGGCGTTCTCGCTGATCGGCGCGTTCTACTACCTGCGCGTCGTCAAGCTGATGTACTTCGACGAGCCGGGGGCGGACCTCGCGCCGGCCGGCGGCGGCGGCGCGCGCGTGTTGCTGTCGGTCAATGCCCTGGCGCTGCTCGCGATCGGCATCCTGCCGCAGAGCCTGATGGAGCTGTGCCGGGTCGCCATCGCGTCGCTGCAGCTCTGATGGCGAAGGATCTCGCCGAAACCTTCCTCGACGGCGAAGCGGTCTTCGCGGGGAAACTCCTCAAGGTGCACCGCGATCGCGTGCGGCTGCCGGACGGCACCGCGGGCGTGCGTGAGTACATCCGCCACCCGGGCGCGGTGGCGATCGTCGCGCTGTTCGACGATGGCCGCGTGCTGCTCGAGCGCCAGTTCCGCTACCCGCTGCATCGCGTATTCATCGAGATCCCGGCGGGCAAGCTCGAGGCGGGCGAGGATCACCTGGAGACCGGGAAGCGCGAGCTGCTGGAAGAGACCGGCTACGTGGCCGCCGAGTGGCGCAAGCTCGGCATCATCCACAACGCCATCGGCTACAGCGACGAGGTGATCGAGATCTGGCTGGCGCGGGGGCTGGAAATGCGCCAGCAGGCGCTTGCCGAGGGCGAGTTCCTGCAAGTGTTCTCGGTGCCGCTCGCCGAGGCGCAGGCGATGGCGCGCGACGGGCGCATCACCGACGTGAAAACGATCGCCGGGCTGCTCTGGGTGGAGAAACCGGTCTAGCCGCAGAGCCCGGTGTACCCGCAGGAGCTGCACCAGTCGCAGCCATCCTTGCGGATCAGCGTACGGCTGCCGCACTCCGGGCACTTG
>JAOUGZ010000141.1 GCA_029865405.1 Betaproteobacteria bacterium | reverse complement strand
AATTCGCGGCGCGCAGCGGCCGGCTGGCGCCGGGCAGGGTGTGGGAATGGACCTCGAGCGCCTTCCTGCCGTATCCGGGTTTCTCCCCCGACCCTTACGAGGACTACTCGCGGCCCTGGTTCGGCACCCACCGCGTGCTGCGCGGGGCGAGCTTTTCCACCCCGGCGCGCCTGGCGCGCCCCGCGTTCCGCAATTTCTATACGCCCGAGCGCGCCGACGTGTTCTGCGGCTTTCGCACCTGCGCGGCTGCGCAGGACTAGGCGGCTTCCTTGCCTTTGACCGCCGCCGGCGTTTCCTCGAGGAGCGCAATGACGCGCTTGGCGTGGCGGTAGAGCTTTTCGCCCTTGTCCGTCACCGCCACGCCGCGGCGATGGCGCTCGAACAGCTGCACGCCGAGGAACAGCTCGAGCCGGCGGATGCGCGCGGAGACGTTCGATTGCACCGTATCCAGAAGGACACCGGCGCGCGCAAACCCTCGCTCCTCATACACGGCGACGAAGTAGCGCAGATCCTTGATGTCCATGGCCCGAAGCACTATAGCAAACGGTTTGTGCCATCTGCTTTCGAGCTAGCAAAGAGCGTGCCGAATGCAAGAAACCGTAAGGGTCCTACGGGGCTTCCGCCAGCTCGCGCGCCATGCCGGCGAAGGCGTCGTCGTCGGCGGTCGCCACGCGCAGCACCGTCGCCTGCGGCAGGCGCGCGAAGTTGCGCAGCGCGGAACGGTGATACGCGGGGTCATAGTGCTCCGCCAGCAGCCGCGCCACCAGTTCCTCCCAGGCGCCCCGCGCTGCAAGCGCCTTCCAGCCCTCCACGCGCTCGCGGCCGTGCAGCGGCACGAGGCAATCGAGCTGCGCGCCGAGCGCCGCCGGGGCGGCGAAAAAATGCCGGTATTCCTGCATGAGCAGCGCGACGCGCGCCGCAAGGTCCGCATCGAGCCGCACGCACGCCGCGGCGCGCATCGCCGTGATCAGCGCCTCGGGCACCTGAAGCTGGCCGATCTTTCGGCTCTCGCCTTCCACGTACACCGTGCGTGCGCGATCCAGGGCCGCCAGCGCGGCGCGCAGCCGGCTCTCGAAGAGCTTCTGCGACGGCTGCGGCTGCCCGGGAATCTCGCCGAGCACGGAACCGCGGTGCGCGGCGAGTTCCTCCAGGTCGAGAACCTGCGCGCCGGCGCGCGCCAGCGCGCGCAGCAGCCGGCTCTTGCCGCTGCCGGTGGCGCCGTGCACGACGCGAAACGAGAAGGCCGCGGGCAACGCCGCGAGCTCCTCGACGACACAGCGCCGGTAAGCGCGGTAGCCGCCTTCCAGCGTTTGCGCCGCCCAGCCGACCTCGCGCAGCACGTGCGCGAAGGCGGCGCTGCGCCTGCCGCCGCGCCAGCAATACACGAGCGGCCGCCATTGCCGGGGCTTGCCGGCAAGCGCCGACTCCAGGTGGCGCGCGATATTGCGCGCGACCAGCGCCGCGCCCAGGCGCCTTGCTTCGAACGGCGAAGTCTGTTTGTAGACGGTGCCGATCTGCGCGCGCTCGGCGTCGTCCAGCACCGGCAGCGACAGGGCGCCGGGCACGTGGTCCAGCGCGAACTCGGCGGGCGAGCGCGCGTCGATGATCGCGTCGAAGGCCGTAAGGATCGACGGCTGCATGGCGACGGAATGCGATGGCGCCCTCATCGGCTAGAATTTTACGCCCCCCCCATGAGCGACCCGGATCCCCGCCGCGCCGTCGAGCAGTACCGGCGACACGCGAGCGGCTACGACGCGAGCGCGCGCCGCACCATGAACTTGCGCCGGCGCGCGATCGACTGGCTCGAGCTCGCGCCGGGCGAGCGCGTGCTGGACGTCGCCTGCGGCACCGGCCTGTCGCTGCCGCTGCTTGCCGAGCGTGTCGGCGCCGCCGGGCAGGTGGTCGGCGTCGAGCTGAGTCCCGAAATGATGCGCCAGGCGCGCGCGCGCTGGCCGCAGGCGAGGCTCGTCGAGGCCTCGATGGAGGAGGCGACCCTCGAAGGATTGTTCGACGCGGTGCTGTTCAACTACACGCACGACGTCCTGCAGTCGCCGCGCGCGCTGGCGAACGTCTTCGCCCACGTAAAGCCGGGCGCACGCATCGTCGCCGCCGGCGTCAAGCACCCGCCGGCGTGGCTTTTTCCACTGCGGCTGCTGCGGCTGTGGAAGGCACGGCCGTATCTCACGACCTTTCGCGGACTGACGCGTCCGTGGGCGCCGCTCGAAGCCTATGTCGAGGGAATGGAAGTGCAGCCGGTGCTGTTCGGTACCAACTACATGGCGCGCGCACGCGCGAGGAGGCTCACATGAGACTAGGGGTATTGCTGACCAGCCTGGCGCTCGCCGGTTGCGGCACGGTGCACAACACCGTGCGCGACGGCGCCGACGAGCGACTCATCCTGCGCGGCAACGACGCCGTGGCGTACTTCACTGAGGGCAAGCCGGTGCCCGGCAATCCCGCGATCAAGTCGGAATTCCAGGGCGACACTTACCGGTTCGCGTCCGCGGCGCACAAGAAGATGTTCGACGCCGACCCGGCGAAATACGCCCCCGCGTACACGGGATTCTGCGCGAGCGGCGCGCCGTACGCGCTGAAGGCCAACATCGGCGCGCGCGTGCACACCCTATACAAAGGGCGTCTTTACCTCTTTGGCAGCGAGCGCAGCCGCGCGAACTGGCTGGTGGACGCGGACGCGAACGTGCGCCTGGGCGACGACTACTGGGAAAAGGAGACCCGGGACATGCCGCACCGCCTGCAGAACTGGAAGCGCTACCTGTTCAAGGTGCCGCACTACAAGACTGACGACGAGCTCGACGCCGAGCGCCTGCGCCGCAGCGCACGGTAGAATGCACTCATGAACGCCCCCGAAAAGATCCGCCTCACCGAGTTCAGCCACGGCGGCGGCTGCGGCTGCAAGATCGCGCCGGCCGTGCTTACCGAGATCCTCGCCTCGACGCCGATCCGCGGCTTGCCGAAAGAGCTGCTCGTCGGCACCGAGACCGCCGACGATGCCGCGGTCTACCGCTTGAACGACACGCAGGCGCTGGTGGCGACCACCGATTTCTTCACGCCCATCGTCGACGATCCCTACGATTTCGGCCGCATCGCCGCGACCAACGCGATCTCCGACATCTACGCCATGGGCGGGCGGCCGATCATGGCGCTCGCCATCGTCGGCATGCCGCTCGAGAAGCTCCCTGTGTCGGTGATCCAGAAGATCCTCGAGGGCGGCGAGTCGGTGTGCGCGGCCGTGGGCATCCCGATCGCGGGCGGGCATTCGATCGATACGCTCGAGCCGATCTACGGCCTGGTCGCACTGGGGCTCGTGCACCCCGACAAGGTGAAGAAGAACAGCGGCGCGCGCGCCGGCGACGTGCTCGTGCTGGGCAAGCCCCTGGGCGTCGGCATCCTGTCGGCCGTGCTGAAGAAGGGGAAGATTTCCGAGGCGGGCTACCGGCAGCTGATCGACTACACGACGCGCCTCAACACGCCGGGCGAGCCGCTCGCCGACATGCCGGCGGTGCACGCGGTGACCGACATCACGGGCTTCGGCCTGGCGGGGCACCTGCTCGAAGTGTGCCGCGGCTCGAAGGTGGCGGCCGAAGTGAAGTTCGATGCCGTGCCGATGATCGCGGAGGCGCTCGAGTGGGCGAAGCAGGGCGTCGCCACCGGCGCATCCGACCGCAACTGGAAGGGCTACGGCGCCGACGTGCAGATGCCCGCGGGCGCTCCCGACTGGATGCGCAAGCTGCTCTCCGATCCGCAGACCAGCGGCGGGCTGCTGGTCGCCTGCGAGCCGCAGGCGCAAGCGGCCGTGCTGAAAACGTTCGCCGAGCGCGGCTTCGCCGAAGCGCGCGCCATCGGGCGGCTCGTCGCCGGCAAGCCGCGGCTGACAGTCACCTGAGAAGCGGCCGCAGTTCCTTCCACACGTTCTCGAGCAGGATGGGCTGCGCCGCCTCGGTGGGATGGATGCGGTCGGGCTGAAACAGGCGCAGGTCCTCGGCGACGCCTTCCAGGATGAACGGCACGAACGCCGTGCGGTGGCGCTGCGCGAGCGCGCGGAACGCGGCGGCGAAATCGTCCGCGTACTCCGGGCCGTAATTGGGCGGGACACGCATGCCGGCGAGCAGCACCTTCGCGCCGGCTTTCTTCGACATGCCGATCATCGCGGCGAGGTTCTTCTCCATCGCCGGCACTGGCAGGCCGCGCAGGCCGTCGTTGCCGCCGAGCTCGAGGATTACCAGCGCCGGCTTGTGCTGCGCGAGCGCGCGCGGCAACCTCGACACGCCACCCGCGGTGGTCTCGCCGGAGATGCTGGCATTGACGACGATATAATCGAGCCGCTCGCGCTGCAGCCGCTCGCCGAGCAGCGCCACCCAGCCGCGCTTTGCGGCGATGCCATAGGCGGCCGACAGGCTGTCGCCGTATACAAGGATCGTCTTCCCCCAGGCCCCAAATGAGAGGCACATGAACAGGCAGGTAACGAGCGTTCTGGCGGCGCGGGGCATCGGCAAGACGGTGAAGAGCGGTGAGGCGGACCTGGTCATTCTCAGGGAAATCGACCTCGACGTCACGCCGGGCGAAGTGGTGGCGGTGGTCGGCGCGTCGGGCTCCGGGAAATCGACCCTGCTCGCGATCCTCGCCGGCCTCGACACGCCCACCGCAGGCTCCGTGCAGCTGGCGGGCGCGGACCTGTTCGCGCTCGATGAAGACGCGCGCGCCGAATTGCGCGGGCGCGCCGTGGGCTTCGTGTTCCAGTCGTTCCAGCTGCTGCCCTCGCTCAACGCGCTGGAGAACGTCATGCTGCCGCTCGAGCTCGCCGGGCGCGAGGACGCCGAGGACGCGGCGCGCGAGATCCTGGCGCGCGTCGGGCTCGCCGAGCGCCTGCACCACTATCCCAAGCACCTCTCCGGCGGCGAGCAGCAGCGCGTGGCGCTGGCGCGCGCCTTCGTCGTGCGCCCGCAGGTCCTGCTGGCCGATGAGCCCACCGGCAGCCTCGACGCCGAGTCCGGCGACGCCGTGATCGAGCTCCTGTTCCAGCTCAACCGCGAGTCGGGGACGACGCTCGTCATGGTGACGCACGACGAGCGCCTCGCGCAGCGCTGCACGCGCATCGTGCGCCTCGCAGCGGGCCGGATCGTGGCCTGATGCCGCTCGCGCTGCGCATGCTGGGCCGGGACTGGCGCGCGGGCGAGCTGCGCGTGCTCGCCGCGGCGCTGGTGGTGGCGGTGGCGAGCATCACGAGCGTCGCCTTCTTCGCCGATCGCGTGAGCCGCGCCCTCGTGCGCGACGCGCACCAGCTGCTCGGCGCCGACCTGGTGCTGGTATCCGATCACGCGTGGAAGGCCGAGATCGGCGACGAAATCACGCGGCGCGGCCTGCAGCGCGCCGAGGCGGTGAACTTCATCAGCATGGCGCGCGGCGAAGCCGGCAGCCAGCTCGCGGGCGTGAAGGCGGTCACCGACAACTATCCGCTGCGCGGCCGGCTGCGCATTGCGAGCGCCCCCAACGCGCCCGACGCACCCGCCGCCGACGGCCCGGCGCGCGGCAGCGTGTGGCTCGACGAGCGCCTGGTGAGCGCACTCGGCGCGCCGGTGGGCTCGCGGCTCAAGCTCGGCAGCGCCGAGTTCACGGTCGCTGCCGTGCTCACGCTCGAGCCGGAGCGCGGCGCCAATTTCTTCAACATTGCGCCGCGGCTCATGATGCACGCAGCCGACGTCCCGGCCACCGAGCTGGTGCGCACCGGCAGCCGCGTCTGGTACTACCTCTACGCGGCCGGCGAGCCGGCCGCGGTGGCGGCGTTCGAGACCTGGGCACGCGCGCGCCTGGCGCGCGGCGAGCGCGTCGACAATCTGGAAAGCGGCCGGCCCGAGGTGCGCGCCGCGATCGAGCGGGCGCAAAGCTTTCTCGGGCTCACGGCGCTGCTGGCGGCGATCCTCGCCGGCGTGGCGATCGCGCTCGCCACGCGCCGCTTCGTCGAGCGGCATCTCGACAGTTGCGCCGTGATGCGCTGCCTGGGCGCGACGCAGGGGCGGCTGCTCGGGCTCTACGGCGCGGAGTTCCTGATCCTCGGCGCCACGGCCAGCGCGTTGGGCTGCGCGCTCGGCTACTTCGCGCAGGGTGCGCTCGCCGCAGCGCTCGGCGATCTGCTGCGCGCTTCGCTGCCCGCGCCCTCGGTTGCGCCCGCCCTGCAGGGCTTTCTCGTCGGGCTGGTGCTGCTCCTGGGGTTCGCGCTGCCGCCGCTCGTGCAGCTGAAGAACGTGCCGGCGGTGCGCGTCATTCGGCGCGAAGCTGGCGCGCCGCGCGGCGGCACGCTGGCGATGTATGCGGCCGGTCTCGGGGCGCTCTCCGGACTGCTGGTGTGGCAGGCGGGCGACCTGCGTCTTGGGCTGTATGTGATCGGCGGCTTCGGTGTCGCGGTTCTGGTGTTCGCCGCGGTGGCGTTCGGTGCGCTGCGTGCGGTGTCCGCGTCGGCGGTGGCGCGGCGGCTGGGCGCGCGCAGCACGGCGCTGCGCTACGGCCTGGCCAACCTGCGGCGGCACGCGCGCGGCAACGCGGTACAGGTGGCGAGCCTCGCGCTCGGGCTGACCGCCGTACTGCTCCTGACTTTCACGCGCAACGACCTCGTCGACGCGTGGCGCCGCAGCGCGCCGCCGGACGCGCCGAATCGCTTTCTCATCGGCGTGCAGCCCGACCAGATTGCGGAAGTGCGCCGCTTCCTCGCCGGCGCCGGCATCGCCGAGGCGGATCTGCTGCCCATGGTGCGTGGTCGGCTGGTTGCCGTGAACGGTAAGCCGGTGGCCGAGGCGGACTATGGCGAGGAGCGCGCCAAGCGCCTGGTCGAGCGCGAGTTCAACCTGTCCTACGCGGACGAGCTG
>JAOUGZ010000184.1 GCA_029865405.1 Betaproteobacteria bacterium | reverse complement strand
ACGGAGGTGCCTCGTGAAGAAAGTACTCGTACTCGCCGCTCTGGCGCTGTTCAGCTCGCTGGCCGTGGCCGGCAGCTGCCCGAAACTGTGGAAGCAGGTCGATGACGCGCTGCCCGGCGCGAAATTGAACGCCGCGCAGATGGCGGAAGTGAAGAAGCTGCGCGCCGACGGTGAAGCGCTTCACAAGTCCGGCAAACATGCGGATTCCGAAGCGGCCCTGAACAAGGCCAAGAAGATGCTGGGCATCTGATAGCCGAAGCCATTCAGGCAGGCCGCAAGAAAAACGCCGCCCGCGGGCGGCGTTTTTCGTCTGCGGTCCGCCCTACGGCAGCAGGATCACCGAGCCGGTGGTCTTGCGGCCCTCGAGGTCGGTGTGGCATTTCGCCGCGTCGGCGAGCCTGTAGCGCGCCGAGATCTCGATCTTCACCTTGCCCGATTTCACAATGTCGAACAGCGATTTCGAGCGCGCCTCGAGATCGGCGCGCGACGCGACGTAGGTGACGAGCGTGGGCCGCGTCATGTACAGCGACCCCTTCTGCGCCAGGAGCTGCGTGTTGAGCGGCGGCACCGCGCCCGAGGCGTTGCCGAACAGCACCCACATGCCGAGCGGCCGCAGGCACTCGAGCGACCCTTCCCAGGTGCTCTTGCCGACCGAGTCGTAGACCACCGGCACTTTCTTGCCGCCGGTGATCTCCTTCACGCGCTCGACGAAGTTCTCCTTGCTGTAGTCGATGACGTGGTCGGCGCCGTGCGCCTTGGCGAGCTTGGCCTTGTCCGGCGAGCCGACCGTGCCGATGACGGTGACGCCGAGCGCCTTCAGCCACTGGCAGGCGATCAGGCCGACGCCGCCCGCGGCCGCGTGCCAGAGCACGGTGTCGCCCTTCTTCACCGGATAGGTGGTGTGGATGAGGTACTGCACGGTCATGCCTTTCAGCATCATCGAGGCGGCCTGCTCGTCGCTGATGCCCTCGGGGATCTTCACCATGCGGTCGGCAGGCACCAGGCGCTCGGTGCAATACGACCCGACCTGGCCGGTGTAGGCGATCCGGTCGCCTTTCTTCAGCGTGGTCACGCCGGCGCCGACCGCCTCGACCACGCCCGCGCCCTCGTTGCCGGCCACGGCCGGCATCTGCATCGGGTACAGTCCCGAGCGCTGGTAGGTGTCGATGAAGTTGACGCCGATCGCCGTGTGGCGAATGCGCACCTGCCCCTGCCCCGGCTCGCCCACCTGCACGTCTTCCAGCTGCAGCACTTCGGGCCCGCCCGCCTTGTGGAATCTGACTGCCTTGCTCATCGTGGTGCTCTCCTCGTGTGTGATTCGTTCACGCCTTCGGCTCTTCCTTGTCCTTTGCGTCCGGCGGCGGCTCGCTCGCCGGCGGCGCCGTGCCGCCCATCGCCTGCTGCATGACGGCCCAGGGCCACAGCATGCCGCTCGCGGCGATGTTGGGCCCCGGGGGCGTCCCGGCCGGCGCGCCGGCGCCCATGGCGAGCAGCGCCGCGCGCTGCATCTCCAGGCCCTGGACGGCGAATTGCACCATGTTCAGGTTCACCTGCAGCCACGACTCGACCGAGCGCAACTCGGCGATGCGCTTTTCCACTTCCTTCGGATCCAGCGTCGGCACCGCCATGCCGGGCACCGGCAGCCCGAGGGGTCCCCACAGGCGGCGGAACATCTCGAAGGGGTCCTGCGGCGGATTCGATTCTGCCATGGATGGCCTCACGTTCCGGAAAAGAATTCCTTCACTTCGGATTCGCGCGCCAGCGTGTCCTGGTACCCGAGGTCGATGAGCGCCCGGCAGAACGATTCCTCGAACAGCAGGTAGCTCGCCAGGTTGGAGCCCGAGCGCGACAGCGCGCCGGTCGGTCGCAGCACGATGCGCACCGACCGCGGCAGATCCTGCACGAAGCGCGCCGCGATGCGCTCGATCGGCTGCGACGGCGTGATGAACAGCACCTTGACCGGGCGCAGCGCCAGGTTCGCGCTCTCCAGCCGCTCGAGCGGAATCATGCGCACCGTGCGGTTGATGCGCTCCAGGCGCTCGATGTCCACGGCCAGGCTGTCGAGAAAGATGGAATTGAGCGCATGGCCGGCGATTTGCGCGAGCGACGGGTAGATGCTGGAGCGCGCGCGCGCCTGGTCCAGGACCTGGCGACCCGTACCGACGATCAGCACGCGGTCGGCGCCCAGATGCAGCGCCGGGCTCACCGGCGCGATCTGGCGCATCGAGCCGTCGCCGAAGTACTCGCGGTGCACCTTGACCGCCGGAAAGATGAACGGCAGCGCCGACGAGGCCATCAGGTAGTCCAGCTTCAGCATCACGCCCGAGCCTATGCGCTGGTTGCGCTCCCAGCCCTCGAGCCCCGAGCCGCCCTGGAAGAAGGACACGCTCTGCCCGGACGTGTAGCCCGACGCGGTGACGCATACCGCGTACAGCGCGCCGGCATCGATGTGTTCCTGGATGCGCTCGAACGCCAGGCTCTTCTCCAGCATGTCGCGCAACGGCGCGTTGTCGAGCAGCGAGACAGGATTTCCTCTCGACACCAGGGTCATGGCGAGCAGCCAGCGGGCGCCGCGCCTTGCGATACTCACGAGATCCGTGCGGTACACGCGCTCGCAACGCATGTTCTCCCAAACTTCGAGCAGGTTGGCCACCGCCTGCGCGAAATTGTCGGCTGACACTGCCAGCGACGCCGCATTGATCGCCCCCGCCGACGTACCGCACAGGATCGGAAAGGGGTTTTTCACCGGGTTGCCGAGGAGGTCGCGCACCGCCTTGACCACGCCCACCTGGTAGGCGGCACGCGCGCCACCGCCGGTCAGCACCAGCCCGGCGCGCGGCTTGGCGTGCGCCCGCGGGAAGGCGGCCACGCTGCTTGCGCTTGCCTCGCCCGCCATAGCCGCTAGAACAGGCTCGGCTCCACGCCGAGGCGCGGTGCGTTGGCGTCGACGACCGCGAGCGCCGTCATGTTCACGAGGCGGCGCACCGTGGCCGACGGGGTAAGGATGTGCACGGCGCGCGCCGCGCCGAGGAGGATCGGGCCGATGGTGACGCCGTCGCCGGCGGCGTTCTTCAGCAGGTTGAACGCGATGTTGGCCGCATCCAGGGTCGGCATGATGAGCAGGTTGGCCGGTCCGTGCAGGCGCGAATTCGGGAACACCCGCAGGCGGATCTCCTCCGAGATCGCGGCGTCGCCGTGCATCTCCCCTTCCACTTCCAGGTCCGGCGCGCGCTCGTGCAGGAGGGCGAGCGCGCGCTGCATCTTGCGCGCCGAGGGCAGCTCGATCGAGCCGAAGTTCGAGGCCGAGAGCAGCGCCACCTTGGGCACGAGGCCGAAGCGCCTCACCTCCTCGGCGGCGAGCAGGGTCATTTCCGCGATGTGCTCCGCGTCCGGATCGGGCGTGACGTAGGTGTCGCAGATGAACAGCGTCCGGTTGGGCATCACCAGCCCGTTCATCGCCGCATAGTGGCGGATGCCGGGCAGCAGCCCGGTCACCTGGTCGATGTAATGCAGGTGCAGCGCATGGGTGCCGAAGGTGCCGCAGAGCATGCCATCGGCCTCGCCCTTGTAGACGAGCATCGCGCCGATCAGCGTGTGGCGGCGGCGCATCTCGATCCTGGCGTACTCGGGCGACACGCCTTTTCTCTCGGTGAGCTTGTGGTAGGTGCTCCAGTAGTCGCGATAGCGCGGGTCGAAATCCGGGTTCACCAGATCGAACTCCTTGCCCGCGCGCACCCGGAGGCCAAGGCGCTCGATCCTCTGCTCGATGACCTGCGGCCGGCCGATCAGCGTCGGCTGCGCCAGGCCCTCGTCGACGACGATCTGCACCGCGCGCAGCACGCGCTCGTCCTCGCCCTCGGCGTAGACGATGCGCTTGTGCGCCATGGTCTTGGCGGCCGCGAACAGCGGCTTCATGATCAGGCCCGAGTGGTACACGAACTGCGCCAGCGACTCGCGGTAGGCCGCGAGGTCGCTGATCGGGCGCGTCGCCACGCCCGAGTCCATCGCCGCCTGGGCGACGGCCGGCGCAACGCGCGCGATGAGGCGCGGGTCGAACGGGCGCGGAATCAGGTACTCCGCGCCGAAGCTGATGGTCTCGATGCCGTAGGCGAGCGCCACCTGCTCGGAGGTCTCGGCCTGCGCCAGCTCGGCGATGGCGCGCACGGCGGCGAGCCCCATTTCGTGGTTGATGACGGTGGCGCCGACGTCGAGCGCGCCGCGGAAGATGAACGGGAAGCACAGCACGTTGTTCACCTGGTTGGGGTAATCGGAGCGCCCGGTGGCGATCACGCAGTCGGGCCGCACCGCCTTGGCCAGCTCGGGCCGGATCTCGGGTTCCGGGTTGGCGAGCGCCAGGATCAGCGGCCGCGCGGCCATCTTCTTCACCATCTCGGCCTTGAGCACCCCGCCCGCCGACAGGCCGAGGAACACGTCGGCGCCGGCGATGACGTCGTCCAGCTTGCGCGCCTTCGTGTCCCTGGCGTAGCGCGCCTTGTCCGGGTCCATCTCCTCCTTGCGGCCCCGGTACACCACGCCCTTGATGTCGGTGACGGTGATGTGGTCGAGCGGCAGGCCCATCCTGACCAGCAGGTCGAGGCAGGCGAGCGCCGCGGCGCCCGCGCCCGAGACCACGAGCTGCACGCTCGCCAGATCCTTGCCGACCACCTTCAGGCCGTTCAGCACCGCGGCGCCGACGGTGATGGCGGTGCCGTGCTGGTCGTCGTGAAACACGGGAATGCGCAGCCGCGCACGCAGCTTCCTCTCGACGATGAAGCACTCGGGCGCCTTGATGTCCTCGAGGTTGATGCCGCCGAAGGTCGGCTCAAGGCTGGCGATGATCTCGACCAGCTTGTCCGGATCGCGCTCGTCGATCTCGATGTCGAAGCAGTCGATGCCGGCAAACTTCTTGAACAGCACCGCCTTGCCTTCCATGACCGGTTTCGCCGCGAGCGGGCCGATCTGCCCGAGGCCGAGCACGGCGGTGCCGTTGGTGATGACGGCGATGAGGTTGGCGCGCGAGGTCAGCTGCATCGCCTGCGCTGGATCGCGCACGATCTCCTCGCACGCCGCCGCCACGCCGGGCGAATAGGCGAGCCCCAGATCCCGCTGGTTGGTGAGCTGCTTGATCGGGAGGATCGAGATCTTCCCGGGGCGCGGCAGGCGGTGATACTCGAGTGCGTTCAGCTTGAGTTGCTCGTCCACCCAAATCTCCTCGGCGCGGGGAAAAATTATAGCAACCTGTCCGTATAATTCCCGGCTCCGGAGCGCGCGCCTTGAATAGCACCCGCATGCTGGCGGCGCGCCGCGCCGCCGAAATCGAGCCTTTCCAGGTTATGGACGTGCTCGCGCGCGCGCAGGCGCTCGAGGCCGCGGGGCGCCGCGTGGTGCACATGGAGATCGGCGAGCCCGACTTCACCGCGCCCGAGGAGGTCGTAGAGGCCGGCGTGCGTGCGCTGCGCGACGGCCGCACCGCGTACACCGCGACGCTTGGCCTGCCAGCGCTGCGCGAGGCGATCGCCGCGCACTACGCGCGCTGCTTCGGCGCGGCACCCGACCCGGCGCGCGTCGTCGTGACGGCGGGGGCCTCGGGCGGACTGCTGCTTGCGCTGGCACTCTACGTCGATCCCGGCGACGAGGTGCTGGTGCCCGACCCGGGCTATCCCGGCTACCGCCAATTCGTGCGCGCCTTCGAGGGCGTGCCGCGGCCGCTCGCGCTCGCCGCGCAGTCGGATTTCCAGCCGACGCTCGACGGCGTGCGCCGCGCCTGGGGCGCGCGCACCAAGGCCATGCTGCTGGGCTCACCCTCCAATCCCACCGGCACCGTCGCCGACGCCGCGGAGCTCGCGCGCATCGCGCAGTTCGTCGCCGAGCACGACGGCGTGCTCATCGCCGACGAGATCTACCAAGGGCTGGTGTACGGCGCGCCGCCCGCCACCGCGCTCGGCCTGCCGGGCGAGGTCGTGCTCGTGAACAGCTTTTCCAAGTACTTCTGCATGACCGGATGGCGCCTGGGCTGGGTGGTGCTACCGCCGGCGCGGGTGCGCGATTTCGAGAAGCTGGCGCAGCATTTCTT
>JAOUGZ010000689.1 GCA_029865405.1 Betaproteobacteria bacterium | reverse complement strand
TGTCGCCCGTTTCGGGCATCTGGTGGTCGCCGAAGAGCTTCTTGAACTTCGGGTTCGTGAAACGCGATCCGATCGTCGTGTCGTAGAGCTTCACGTCGCGCCCGTAGGGCGTCTCGCTCTTGGCGAAGACGTAGGGCGCGCGCGACATGCTCTCCACGCCGCCGGCGATGTACATCTCGCCCTCGCCGCAGGTGATGGCGCGCGCGGCATCGGTCACCGCCTGCAGCCCGGAGGCGCACAGGCGGTTCACCGTCACGCCCGGGGTGGTGGGCGGCAGGCCCGCCATCAGCGCGGCAAAGCGCGCGACGTTGCGGCAGTCCTCGCCCGCCTGCGTGACGCAGCCGAGGATCACGTCGGAAATGTCCTCGGGCTTGACGCCGTTGCGCTTCACCACCTCCGCGATCACTTCGCCGGCGAGGTCGTCCGGGCGCATGGGCGCGAGCTTGCCCGCGTGGCGGCCGATGGGGGAGCGGATTCCGTCGTAGATGTAGGCATCGAGCATGGGATTACTCCGGGGTGAGCAGCGACACGCCGAGGCGCGCGCGGCGCGTGAGCCAGGGGCTCGGGCGGTAGCGGGGTTCTTTGGTCAGTTCGAACATGGCTTCGAGGATGGCGAGGATCTTCGGCGCGCCCACGGCATCACCGAGGCCGAGGGGTCCCTTCGGGTAGCCTAACCCCAGCATCACCGCGCGGTCGAGGTCTTCGGGCGTGGCGATGCGCTGCTGCACGATATCGCAGCCGACGTTGACGATGTGCGCCACCACGCGCTGCGCGACGAATCCGGCCGAATCGCGGATCACGGACACCGGCACGCCGCCGGCGGCCAGGAGCCCGTGCGCCGCCTCGCGCGCCTCTTTCGTCGTCACCGGCGTCGGCATGAGCGTGCGGCGCTTCGCGAAGCCGAACAGGGGATCGAGGGCCACCGTGTGCTTCGGGTCGAGGCCGTGCTCGAGCGCCGTGGCGGTGGCGTCGGCGCCGAGCGGCGCTACGAGGCAGAGCGTCCCCGCGAGGGGTTTCGCCTCGAGCTTCGCGCCGAGCGTCGCGGCGAAGTCCTTCAGCTCGGGCGCCGCCCAGATCGCGGCGGCTTTCGCCTGCGGCACCGGCTGCTCCGCGATCTTCTCGGGGGTGTTGTCCTTGGCGTAGCGGTACCAGCCGCGCCCGGTCTTCCTGCCCAGCAGGCCCGCGGCGACGCGCGTTTCCGCGATGTAGGCGGGCTGGTACTTCGGCTCGCCGTAGTACTGCTGGTGCATGGACTTCATCACCGCGTGCGCGACGTCGAGGCCCACCAGGTCCATGAGGCTGAACGGGCCCATGCGGAAACCCGCGGCGTCGACGAGGATGCGGTCGATGGTGGCGAAGTCCGCGACGCCCTCCTGCAGCACGCGCAGCGACTCGGGCACAAAGCCGCGCCCGGCGTGATTCACCACGAAGCCCGGCGTGTCCTTGCAGCGCACCGCGGTGTGGCCGAAGCGCCGGGCGAGGCCCGCGAGCGCTTCGCCCACCCAAGGCTCGGTCAGCTCCCCGTCCACCACTTCCACGATCTTCATCAGCGGCACGGGGTTGAAGAAGTGATACCCCGCGACGCGCCCCGGTTTCGCGCAGGCCGCGGCCATGGCGGTCACCGAGAGCGAGGACGTGTTCGAGGCGAGGATGCAGGTTTCGCCGACGATCGCCTCCAGCTCGCGCAATAGCTGCTGTTTCACCGCCAGATCCTCGACGATCGCCTCGACCACGAGGTGGCAGTCCTTGAAGGCGGCGGTGGCGTCGGCGATCTCGATGCGCCCGAGCGCGGCATCCGCGTCGCCCTGCGCGAGGCGCCCCTTGCCCACGACCCCGGCGAGGGTCTTGCCGATGGCCTCCTTCGCTTTCGCCGCGGCGCCGGCCTGCGCGTCGTACACGCGCACGCGCGCGCCGCACTGGGCCAGCATCTGGACGATGCCGCGGCCCATGGTGCCGCTGCCGGCCACGCCGGCGAGGAGATCGCTGCGGGAGGGATCGAGCATAAGGGGCAAAGACCGATTCTATCCGCGCGTGACCCGAGGCTATAATCCCCGCACAAATAAGCGCGGAGGACGGCCATGAAATACCGCAAGATCCTGCTCGCGTACAACGGTTCGGCGGAGGGGAAACGCGCGCTGCTCGAGTGCGCGGAGCTGGCGAACTTCCTGGGGGCGGAAACGCACCTCC
>JAOUGZ010000688.1 GCA_029865405.1 Betaproteobacteria bacterium | reverse complement strand
GCCCGGCGCACGCCGTTCCCAGCTCACGTTGCCCGCGAGCGACTTGACGTGGATGCGTGGCTCGGGAAACACGCGCGGCAGGGATATCTCGGCGTCGTGCGCGGCCAGCGTGAGCACGCCTTGGGACTCCGAGGCCTCGATGCGCCCGGACAGGTTGGAAAAACCCGGAATCGCCCGCCAGGCGCTCATGCTGATGCCATCGAAGCGCGCGCGTCCCCTGAAGCGCGCGTCGTCGGGCAGCTTTCCGCTCCACTCGAAGGACGCGTCGCGGATCCTGCCCTGCGGCGCCAGGTCGGCGAGCAGCGTCCGCAGATCCGCGGGAAACGGCAGGTACTCGGCGAGCTGCGCGAGCGGTTCCAGCTCCATCAGGTCGGCGCTCAAGGTGCCGCGCGCCGGCTCCGTCGCTTCCCAGCTGGCGCGGAACGTGGTGCCGTGCATCGGCTGCCCGACCACCGGGATGAGCGTCAGGCGGCGCGCGCCGAATTCGTAACCGCGCTCGGTGCCACGACCCTGTACGCGGCCGGCGACGCTCGCCAGGCGCAGCTCGGGCAGGTCGCGCCCAAGGCGCGCCGCCACGCCGGAGAGCGCCAGGTCCGCCGTGGCGTCCACCAGCTGCCCGGCGCCAAACGTGGCCCACAGGCGCAGCGCGCCCTGGCCGCTGGTCACCTCCAAGGGATAGTCGAACCACGCGCGCCATCCGGCGAGATCCGTGTAGCCGAGCTCCGCGTACACGCGTCCGTTCCAGGCCGCCGGCACGCCGATGCTGTGCCCGATGAGCGAGGCGCGCAGCTCCACGCCCGCGCCGAGCTCGGGCGGGGGCCGCGCCGACAGGCCGATCTGGTGCACCTCGCCGCGGTTGCGCATGCGGAACTGCAGGTTGCGCAACGCCAGGGGCGGCGCGCCGCGCTGCTCGTCCACCCATTCGATCTCGGCGTTGCGGATGATGATCTCCCGCTGCCCGAGAATCCAGTCGGCAAACCGGCCCTCGCCGCGCCCCGCTCCGGCGCCCGCCGCGAGCTGAATGCCGGCCACCGAGAGCACGCCATCGGACCCACGGCGCACGCTGAGGCGCGGGCCTTCGATGGTGAGCGAGTACAGACGCAGGTCGCGCGCGAGGAGGCTCGCCCAGCCGACGACCGGCTCGACCGCCGGCAGCGCCAATGCCAGGCGGCCCTCGCGGTCGTAGATGCGCAGGTCGCTGACTTCCAGGCGTGGACGCAATCCGTCCCACTCCGCGCGCAGCGCGCCGATGGTCACCGGCAGGCCCACGGCGCGCGTCAGCGCCGCCACCACCTCGCCCTGGTAGCGCTCGACCTGCGGCAGGATCCAGAAACGCAGCGCGAGGAACACCGCGGCGAAGGCGAAGAACACCGCCCAGGCGAAAAATTCGAGTACGCGCAGCAGCGTACCCGCGGCCGTGCGTCGAATCGAAGATTGCATCGCCCTTCGCGTTGCCCCTATAGTCGTGGCCGCTCGCAACAGGAATAACGCTCGACCAGCGGATTGGGAGCACCGCGACGCGAAAAGTTCTTGCGCTGTTTCGCTCCCACGCGTCATTCTAACCGTAAATGCCCGAACCGATTGGGAAAATAGCCTTTTCGCGCTTCGCCGAGCGCACTCTCGCAGCGTATCCGGAGTTGGCCTCGGAGCTGCGCGAATCGGCACGTTTCTCGCGCGAGCAGATGGCCGCTGCGCTCGAGGGTGCCGCCGGCGACGACGAGCGCGCGCTCAAGCGCCGCCTGCGGCAGTTGCGCCAGCGCGTGCTGCTGCGCGTGATGGCGCGCGACCTCGAGGGCCGCGCCGATCTGGCGGAGGTGTGCGCGACGATGAGCGATCTCGCCGAGCTCGAGATCGCGGCGGCGCTCGACTGGACGCGCGCGCGCGACCTGGTGGTGGTGGCGATGGGCAAGCTCGGCGGCCGCGAGCTGAACGTCTCCTCGGACATCGACCTGATCTTCGTCTACCCCGCGGGCCCCGATCCGGAGCCGCTGGAGCGTGCCGGGCGCAAGCTCATCGCGCTGCTCTCGGAGGTGACCGAGGACGGCTTCGCCTTCCGGGTCGATATGCGCCTGCGCCCGTACGGCGACTCCGGGCCGCTCGCGTCCAGCTACGAGGCGCTCGAGGCCTACTTCATGGCGCAAGGCCGCGAATGGGAGCGCTACGCGTGGATCAAGGCGCGCCCGATCACC
>JAOUGZ010000140.1 GCA_029865405.1 Betaproteobacteria bacterium | reverse complement strand
AGATCACCAGCCCGCGCTTGGTCATCGCCACGTCCTTCAGCACCGGCGGCAGCTTCAGGTCCTCGAAGTTCGGGATCGTGGTGGTGATGACGCGCAGCACCATGCCGATATAGCCCTGCTGCACGAAGGTGTTGACGCGAAAGCGCCCGATGCCCGCCGGATTGATGGCGAAATTGCATTCCTTCTTCGCCTCGAACTCGGCCGCCTGCTTGTCGTTCATGATCGAGCGCGCGAGCATCGAGGTGTGCTGCGGCGTCAGGCCCTGCTGCGACACCGGCGTCATCTTGCCGTCGATCTTCATCGCCGGCGGGTAGCCGGTGGTGATGAACAGGTCCGAGCCGCGCTTGGCAACCAGCGCGCGCAGCAGGTCGTACATGAATTTGGTGGCTTGTTCGCGTTCCATCGCGTTCTCCTAGGCTGCGCTTCCGGGCTCAGCCGGCGAAATTGTCCTTGTTCATGGCCTTGCCGCGTGCCTCGCCCATCGACACCGCGTTGCGCCGCACGAGGTCCTGCAGGTTCTGGTCGAGCGTCTGCATGCCGATCTGCGCCCCGGTCTGGATCGCGGAGTACATCTGCGCGATCTTGTTTTCGCGGATCAGGTTCCTGATCGCGGGCGTGCCGATCATGATCTCGTGCGCCGCCACGCGGCCCGCGCCGTCCTTGGTCTTGAGCAGGGTCTGCGAGATCACCGCGCGCAGGCTTTCCGAGAGCATGGCGCGCACCATCTCCTTCTCCGCCGCCGGGAACACGTCGACGATGCGGTCCACGGTCTTGGCCGCGCTGCTTGTGTGCAGGGTGCCGAATACCAGGTGCCCGGTTTCCGCGCCGGTGAGCGCGAGGCGGATGGTCTCCAGGTCGCGCATCTCGCCCACCAGGATCGAGTCCGGGTCCTCGCGCAGCGCGCTGCGCAGGGCGTTGGAGAACGACAGCGTGTGCGGCCCCACCTCGCGCTGGTTGATCAGGCACTTCTTCGACTCATGCACGAACTCGATCGGATCCTCGATGGTGAGGATGTGGCCTTCCTCGTTCTCGTTGATGTGGTTGACCATCGCCGCGAGGGTGGTCGACTTGCCCGAGCCGGTCGGCCCGGTCACCAGCACGATGCCGCGCGGGTACTCGGAGATCTCGGTGAAGATCTTCGGGCACTTCAGCTCCTCGAGCGACAGCACCTTGGTCGGGATGGTGCGCAGCACCGCGGCGGCGCCGCGCTGCTGCACGAAGGCGTTGACGCGAAAGCGCGCCAGGTTGGGTACCGCGAAGGAAAAGTCGCACTCCAGGTTTTCCTCGTAGAACTTCCTCTGCCCGTCGTTCATGATGTCGTAGATCATGCCGTGCACGTCCTTGTGCTCGAGGGCCGGCACGTTGATGCGCTTGACGTCGCCATGCACGCGCACCATGGGCGGCAGGCCCGAGGACAGGTGCAGGTCGGACGCTTTGTTCTTGACGACAAACGCAAGCAATTCAGTGAGATCCATTACAATCCCCCGCCAGAGCAGTGGGCAAAGTATGGGGTCAATCGCAGACAACTTGCAAGCCGTGAAGTCACGCATTGCCCAGGCCGAGCGCGCCGCGGGACGCAATCCGGGCGCGGTGGCGCTGCTTGCGGTGTCCAAGACCCACGCGCCCGAGCTGATCCGCGAGGCCCGCGCCGCCGGGCAGCGTGCCTTCGGCGAGAACTATGTCCAGGAGGCGCTCGACAAGATGGCGCGCCTCGCCGACCTCGACCTCGAGTGGCACCTGGTGGGGCCGCTCCAGAGCAACAAGACGCGAGTGGTGGCGGAGCGCTTCCATTGGGTCCATACCCTGGAGCGCGAAAAGACCGCGCGGCGACTTGCCGAGCAGCGCCCCGCGGGCATGGCGGCGCTCAATGTCCTCGTCCAGGTGAACGCTTCAGGCGAGGCATCCAAGAGCGGCGTCGCGCCGGCCGAGGTGCCGGCGCTCGTCGCGGCGGTGGCGGCGCTGCCGAACCTGCGGCTGCGGGGGCTGATGGCGATCCCGGAGCCGGGCGCGCCGCGCGCGCGCTTCGACGAGATCGACGCGCTGTACGAGCGGCTGCGCGGCAAGTTCGGCCTTGACACGCTGTCGCTCGGCATGAGCGACGACATGGAGGCGGCGATCGCCGCCGGCTCGACCCTGGTCAGGATCGGCACCGCGATCTTCGGCGCACGGCGCAAGGTAAGGGACGCCGCGTGAAGATCGCCTTCATCGGCGGCGGCAACATGGCGAGCGCGCTGATCGGCGGCCTGATCGCGCGTGGTGCCAAGCGTTCGGCGATCTGCGTGATCGAGCCGGTGCCGGCGGCGCGGCGCCGTCTCGCCGCGAAGTTCAAAGTGCACGCGAGCGCCTTCCTGAATGCACGCGCGTTGGCCGCGGACACCGTCGTCCTCGCGGTGAAGCCGCAGGACATGCGCGCGGCCGCCGCGCCGCTCATGGGAAGGCTCGGCGCCCGGCTCGTCATCAGCGTGGCAGCGGGCATCCGCCTGAAGGACCTCGCGCGCTGGCTGGGCGGGCACGCGAAGCTCATCCGCTGCATGCCCAATACGCCCGCGCTGATCGGCGCCGGCATCTCGGGCCTGTACGCGCCCCCCGGAATCAGGGCCACCGAGCGCCGCAGCGCCGAGCGCATCCTGTCCGCGGTCGGCAAGGTCGTCTGGGTGAAGGACGAAGCGTTGCTCGATCCGGTGACCGCCGTGTCGGCGAGCGGGCCGGCGTACGTGTTCTGGTTCATCGAGCAGCTGGCGCTGGCCGGCGAAGGGCTGGGGCTCGCGCCCGAAGTCGCGAAGCAGCTCGCGCTGCAGACGGTGCTCGGCTCGGCGCAGCTGGCGGCGGGCAGCAAGGAGGCGCCGGCGGTGCTGCGCGAGCGCGTCACCTCCAGGGGCGGCACCACCGCGGCGGCGCTCAAGGTGTTCGAGGAGGAAGCGCTCGGCGAGCGTTTCCGGCGCGCGGTCGCGGCCGCCAGCCGGCGTGGCACCGAGTTGGGTGACGAATTGGGGCGCGACTGATGCTGGTCCAGATCGGCCAGTTCCTCGTCGACGTCGTCGGCAGCTTCTTCGTCTTCATCCTGCTGGCGCGCTTCCACTTCCAGTGGCTGCGCGTGCCGTTCCGCAACCCGATCGGCGAGTTCATGATCGCGGTCACCAGCTGGATCGTGCTGCCGGCGCGCCGCGTCGTGCCGCCGCTTGCCGGACTGGACCTCGCCACGCTGATCGCCGCCTGGCTGCTGCAGGCGCTGGCGCTCACGCTGCTGATTGCGATGGCGGGCGGCGCGGCCTCGGTGCTGGTGTTCGTCGCCTCCGCCTTCGATCTCCTGCGCTACAGCCTGTACATCCTGATCTTCGCGGTGATCGTGCAGGCGGTGCTGACCTGGGTCAACCCGCGTTCGCCGGTGCAGTTCCTGTTCGACGCCATGACGCGGCCGTTCCTGCGGCCGATCCGGCGCCTGGTGCCGCTGCTCGGCAGCGTCGACCTGTCGCCGCTGGTGCTGCTGGTGATCCTGCAGATCGCGCTCATCGCGCTGGCGCACCTGCGTGCCGCGGTGTGGAGCGCCCTGTAGGCGGCCGCTAGCGCCTGAAGCGGATCTGCGCCGGGTAGGGAAACACGTCCTCCTGCACGCCGGCGCGGATGCGCGCCTGCTTCGCGGCCCAGAACTGCGGGTCCATCAGATCGGCGTGGCGCTCGAGAAACAGCGCGCGCGACTCGGGGCCGGTGACCAGGAACTTCTCGAACTGCTCGGGAAAGACGTCGTGCGGCCCGATCGAGTAATACGGCTCGGCCGCCATCTCGTCCTCGAACGAGCGCGGCGCCGGGATGCGCCGGAAGTTGCACTCGGTCATGTAGGCGATCTCGTCGTAGTCGTAGAACACCACGCGCTCGTGGCGCGTGACGCCGAAGTTCTTCAGCAGCATGTCGCCCGGGAAGATGCCGGCGCCGGCCAGCTCCTTGATGGCGTCGCCGTACTCGTGCAGCGCCTGACGCACGCGCTCGGTGGCGCCGTCGCCGATCGCCTCGGCGAGGTACAGGTTCAGCGGCTGCATGCGGCGCTCGATGTACATGTGCTTGATGACGATCTTGTCGCCCTCGATCTCGATGTTGGAGGCGGCCTCCGTCTTCAGCTCCGCGAGCAACTCGGGCGCGAAGCGATCCAGCGGCAGCGCCACCAGCGAGTATTCCAGCGTGTCGGCCATGCGCCCGACGCGGTCGTGCATCTTCACCAGCTGGTACTTGTCGAGCACCGTCTGCCGGTCCATCTCCTTGGGTGGGGCGAAGCGGTCGCGGATCACCTTGAACACGTAGGGAAACGACGGCAGCGTGAAGACGAGCATCACCATGCCCTTGATGCCGGGGGCCACGGTGAACAGGTCCGAGGAGTGCTTCAGGTGATAGAACAGGTCCCGGTAGAACAGGGTCTTGCCCTGCTTGGCGAGGCCCACGCTCATGTACATCTCGGCCCGGGGCTTCCTCGGCATCAGCTGCCGCAGGAACGACACGTAGGCCGCAGGCACCTCCATGTCGACGAAGAAGTAGGCGCGCGCGAAGGAGAACAGGACGTTCAACTGATCCGCGTCCAGCAGCAGCGCATCGAGGTAGAGCTGGCCGCGCTCGTTCTGCAGGATCGGCAGCGCGAACGGCACCTCCTCGCTGCCGTTCACGATCTTGCCCACCGCGTAGGCGGCCTTGTTGCGGAAGAACAGCGACCCCAGAACCTGGATCTGCAGGTTGGGACGCGCGCGTGCCGGCCGCGGAAAGCGCGCGCGCAGGGCGCGCAGCACGCTGCGCAGGTCGCGGTGCAGGTCCTCCCAGGGATTGGCAAGGTCGAAGCCCCGCACGATGGCGGCGAAGGTCCGGCGGAGGGTCTTGCGCAGCGGGTAGTAGCTGCGATAGGCGGGCTCTTCGCCCTCGAGGTGCTCGGTGGCCACCGCCGGGCGCCAGAAGATGAACTCGTTGCGGTAGTAGCGCCGGTGCAGCACCTGGCAGGCCACCGAGTTGTAGAAGGTCTCGGCGCACTCGGGCTGGCGATGCTCGTGCAGCAGCGGGATGTAGGCCAGCTTGATCGCCGGCCAGAGCGACTCGTCGGTCTCGGCCTCGGGAAAGCGCGTCCGGACTTCCTCCACCGCCTCCTGCACGCGGTGGTCGTACATCAGGATGCGCTCGCGCGACAGCTCGCCCATCGCCGCCCAGTCGGCGCGCTCGAACAGCTCCTTCGCCCGCGCCGAGGCGTCGCGGAACAGGCGGTAGTGGCGGTCGAAGCCGGCGAGGATCGTGCGCGCCACCTCGGCGGCGCGCTCGCCGCGCGCCGCGTGGATCGGCAGGATCTTCGCCGGCGCCGTCAACTCAGGCGACCTTCTTCGCCTTCACTTCGAAGAACTGCGCGTCCTCGGTCGAGCCGTGCAGCGCCGTGGTCGAGGCCTTGCCGCCGGAGACCACCTGGGTGATCTCGTCGAAGTAGCCGGTGCCCACTTCGCGCTGGTGCTTGACCGCGGTGAAGCCTTTCTCCGCGGCGGCGAACTCCTTCTGCTGCAACGCGACGAAGGCGCTCATGTTGTCGCGCGCGTAGCCGTGCGCCAGCTCGAACATCGAGTAGTTGAGCGAGTGAAAACCCGCCAGCGTGATGAACTGGAACTTGTAGCCCATGGCGCCGAGCTCGCGCTGGAACCGGCCGATGGTGGCGTCGTCCAGGTTCTTCTTCCAGTTGAACGAGGGCGAGCAGTTGTAGGCGAGCATCTTGCCCGGGTACTTCCTGCGGATGCCTTCGGCGAAGCGCTTCGCGAACGCGAGGTCCGGCGTGCCGGTCTCGCACCAGACCATGTCCGCGTACTCGGCATAGGCAAGGCCGCGCGACAGCGCCTGGTCGAAGCCCTTCTTCGTCTTGAAGAAGCCCTCCGAGGTGCGCACGCCGGTGAGGAACGGCTTGTCGTTCTCGTCGATGTCGGTGGTGACGATGTCCGCGGCTTCCGCGTCCGTGCGCGCGAGCAGCACCGTCGGCACGCCCATCACGTCCGCCGCGAGGCGCGCGGCGATCAGCTTTTGCACCGCGTCCTGCGTCGGCACCAGCACCTTGCCGCCCATGTGGCCGCATTTCTTCACCGAGGCGAGCTGGTCCTCGAAGTGCACGCCCGCGGCGCCGGCCTCGATCATCGCTTTCATCAGCTCGAAGGCGTTCAGGACGCCGCCGAAGCCGGATTCCGCGTCGGCGACGACCGGCGCGAACCAGTCGATGTCTCCCTTGCCTTCCATGGTCTGGATCTGGTCCTGGCGCATGAGCGCGTTGTTGATGCGCTTCACCACCGAAGGCACCGACGTCGTCGCGTAGAGCGACTGGTCGGGATACATGGAGAGCGAGTCGTTGGCATCCGCAGCCACCTGCCAGCCCGAGAGGTAGATCGCGGGCACGCCCGCCTTCACCTGCTGCATGGCCTGGTTGCCGGTCAGCGCGCCCAGGGAATTCACGAACGGCCGCTCCTGGCACAGCTTCCACAGTTTCTCCGCGCCCAGTGTCGCGAGCGTGTGCTCGATCTTCACGCTGCCGCGCAGCCGCACCACGTCCTCGGCCCGGTAGCCGCGCTTTACGCCTTGCCAGCGCGGGTTCTCGGCCCAGTCCTTCTCCAGTGCGGCGATTTCCGGGTCACGTTTCTGCATGGGATTCCTTGTCGAGGAGTTGGAAGAAGCGTCGCCTACACCATAGCCAGACGAATGGCGCGGAGCAACAATTGGCCGGACCGGCAGTTAGGAGAACTTAAACAAGGATTTACAAGTACTTATGGACGCATCATTTCACGATGCGGACGGCCATTTCAGAATCGTGTTGCTGCGCAATACCTCAAGTCTGAACGAGCTTTCGATGGCGGTTGATGCTCATCAGCAGGCCGATGCCGACAAAGAGCGTCGCCA
>JAOUGZ010000687.1 GCA_029865405.1 Betaproteobacteria bacterium | reverse complement strand
GGCGCGCCGGGCGGCTTGGAGGGCAACGGCGGCGGCGAGAAGGACCAGCTCTACGACCAGGCGGTGGAGATCGTGCTGCGCACGCGCCGGCCATCGATCTCGCTGGTGCAGCGCCACCTGCGCATCGGCTACAACCGCGCCGCGCGCCTCATCGAGGACATGGAGCGCGCGGGGCTCGTCTCGCCGATGCAGTCCAACGGCAACCGCGAGGTGCTGGTGCCGGCGAAGGCGGAGTAGGTGCGCGCGCTCCTGCTGGCGGGACTGCTGGTGCCCATGCTTGCGCAGGCCTCGGCGCTGGAGCGTTTCCAGGAGTTCCTGCGCGGCACGCAGAGCGCGCGTGCCAGCTTCGAGCAGAAGGTCTACGACCGCCAGCGGCGCCTGGTGCAGGAGTCGAACGGGACATTCTCGTTTCTGCGCCCGGGGCGCTTTCGCTGGCGCTACGCGCAACCCTACGAGCAGGTGATCGTCGGCGATGGCGAGCGCGTCTGGATCCACGACCCCGACCTGAACCAGGTCACGGTGCGCCCGATGGCGCGCGCGCTCGGCTCGACGCCGGCGGCGCTGCTCGCCGGCTCGACCGACGTCGAGCGTGCCTTCGAGTTCGCCGAGGGCGGCACGGCCGACGGCCTGGAGTGGCTGGAAGCGAAGCCGCGCGGCGAGGACTCGGGCTTCGAGCGCATCCGCCTCGGCCTGAACGCCCAAGGCGTGCAGGCGATGCAGCTCACTGATCATTTCGGGCAGACCACCGAGCTCCGCTTCAGCGCGCTGGTGCGCAATCCGCCGCTCGCGCCGGACGACTTCCGCTTCGTGCCGCCCAAGGGCGCGGATGTCCTCGGCCAGTGAGGGCCTGTTCGGCGCGCCGGCGCCCGCCGCACCGCTCGCCGAGCGCCTGCGACCGCGCTCGATAGACGAGGTCCTCGGCCAGCGCCACCTGCTCGGGCCGGGCAAGCCGCTTAGGCTAGCCTTCGAGTCCGGCAAGCTGCATTCGATGATCCTGTGGGGGCCGCCCGGCACCGGCAAGACGACGCTCGCCCGCCTGATGGCGCAGGCCTTCGACGCCGAGTTCATCGCCCTCTCCGCCGTGCTCTCGGGCGTGAAGGACATCCGCGACGCGGTGGCGCGCGCCGAGGACGCGCTCGCCGCGCGCGGCCGACCCACGATCCTGTTCGTCGACGAGGTGCACCGCTTCAACAAGGCGCAGCAGGACGCGTTCCTGCCGTACGTGGAAAGGGGCCTTTTCACCTTCATCGGCGCCACCACCGAGAACCCGTCGTTCGAGGTGAATTCGGCGCTGCTGTCGCGCGCCACGGTGTACGTGCTGGAGAGCCTCTCGGCGGAGGATCTCGGCGCGCTGCTCGAGCGCACCGGCCTGCAGGCGGACGCCGCCGCGCGCGAGCGGCTCGTCGGCTTCGCCGATGGCGACGCGCGCCGGCTCCTCAACGCAGTGGAGATCCTGCAGAACGCGCGTCCGCACGGCGCCGTCGACGCCGCCTTCGTCGAATCGACGCTGGCGAAGAACCTGCGGCGCTTCGACAAGGGCGGCGAGCAGTTCTACGACCAGATCTCGGCGCTGCACAAGGCGGTGCGCGGCTCCGATCCCGACGCGTCGCTCTACTGGCTGGTGCGCATGCTCGACGGCGGCGCCGATCCGCGGTACCTCGCGCGACGCATCGTGCGCATGGCGGCGGAGGACGTGGGCCTCGCCGACCCGCGCGCGCTGCGCCTCGCGCTCGATGCCGCCGAGACCTACGAGCGTTTGGGCTCGCCCGAGGGCGAGCTCGCGCTTGCCGAGGCCGTGCTCTATCTCGCGGTCGCCGCCAAGTCGAACGCGGTCTACAACGCCTATAATGCGGCGCGCGCGTTCGTGCAGGAGGATGGCACGCGGCCCGTGCCGCTGCACATCCGCAACGCGCCCACCAAGCTGATGAAGAACCTGGGCTACGGCAAGGACTACCGCTACGCGCACGACGAGGCCGACGCCTTCGCCGCGGGCGAAAACTACTTTCCCGAGGGCATGCCCGCGGTGGAGTGGTACCAGCCTACCGAGCGCGGGCTGGAGCAGCGCATCCGGGAGAAGCTCGAGGAGCTGCGGCGCCTGAACGCCGCGGCGCGCGGGAAGAAGACGTGATCGACATTCAATTGCTCCGGAGCGACCTCGACGCGGTGGCAGGGCGTCTCGCGACGCGCGGCGTC
>JAOUGZ010000684.1 GCA_029865405.1 Betaproteobacteria bacterium | reverse complement strand
CATGTATTCCGGCACCACCGGCTTCCCGCTGATCGCCATACCGCTCTTCATCTTCGCCGGCGCGATCATGAACACCTCGGGCATCTCGCGCCGCCTGATCGCGTTCGCGTCCGCGATCCTCGGCTTTATCCGTGGCGGCCTGGCGATGGTGAACATCGGCAGCTCGATGTTCTTCGCCGAGATCTCGGGCTCGGCCGTGGCGGACGTCGCCGCGCTCGGCTCGGTGCTGATGCCGGCGATGAAGAAGAAGGGCTACCCCGGCACCTTCGCCGCCGCCATCACGTCGTCCTCGGCTTCGCTCGCGATCATCATCCCGCCGTCGATCCCCATGATCCTGTACGCGGTCATGTCGGGGGCTTCGGTGGTGCAACTGTTCGTGGCCGGCATCATCCCCGGCATCATCGGCGGCCTGTCGATGATGGCGCTGAGCTACTGGTATGCGGTGCGCTACAACTGGCCGGTCGAGGAAGCGTTCCAGCTGCGGCGCGTCTGGAGCACGTTCAAGGACGCGGCGCTCGCGCTGCTCTTGCCGGTGATCATCCTCGGCGGCATCTTCGGCGGCGTCGTCACGGCCTCGGAAGGCGCCGGCCTCGCGGTGGTCGCGGCGATCGGCATCGCCCTGTACTACCGGGAGATCCAGTGGCGGCAGCTCTGGTCGGCGGTGATCGACGGCGCGGTGCAGACCGCGGCGGTGATGCTGCTGGTCGCCGCGAGCGCGCTGCTCGGCGTGCATCTCACCGAGGCGCAAGTGCCGCAGAAGCTCGCCCAGGTGATCGTCGGCCTGACCCAGGAGCCGTGGGCGGTGCTCGCGCTGCTGAACGTGTTTTTCCTTTTCATCGGCCTGTTCCTGCACTCGGCAGCGGCCATCATCCTGGTGGTGCCGATCGTGATGCCGGTGGTGAACGCGGTCGGCATCGATCCTGTGCACTTCGGCCTGGTCGTGACCCTCAATCTCGCCATCGGCCAGCAGACCCCGCCGGTGGCGAGCGTACTGATGACCGCGTGCTCGATCGCCAAGGAGAACGTCTGGGACGTCACCAAGGTCAATCTGCCGTTCATCGGCGTGCTGCTCGGCGTGCTGCTGCTCATCACCTACGTCCCGGCGATCCCGCTCGCGCTGGTGAACCTGTTCTACCGCTAGGAGAGGCAATGCAGAATTCATCGATGGGACCGCTCGCCGGCGTGAAGGTGCTCGAGCTCGCGCAGATCATGGCGGGACCCACCTGCGGCATGCTGCTCGCCGACCTCGGCGCCGACGTCATCAAGGTCGAGCGCATTCCCGGCGGCGACGACACGCGCAGCATGGACCGGCCCTCGGTGAACGGCGAGTCGGCGGCGTTCATGGCCATGAACCGCAACAAGCGCGGCATCGCGCTCAACCTGAAGCTGCCCGCCGCGCAGGAAGCGCTGAAGCGCATGGCCGCGAAAGCCGACGTGTTCACCGAGAACTACCGCAAGGGCACGCTGGAGAAGCTCGGCGTCGGCTACGAGACGCTGAAGCGGATCAACCCCGGGATCATTTTCTGCTCGATCTCCGGCTACGGCCGCACCGGGCCGTACGCGGACAAGGGCGGCTACGACCTCATCGCGCAGGGCATGTCGGGCCTGATGGCGATTACCGGCGAGCCGGGGCGCGCGCCGGCCAAGGTCGGCAGCCCGGTCTGCGACATCAACGGCGGCATGCTCGCCGCGCTCGGCGTGGTCTCCGCCTACGTGCACCGCCTGAAGACCGGCCTCGGGCAGATGGTGGACACGTCGCTCTTCGAGGCGGGCATCCAGCAAACCTACTGGCAGGCGGCCATGCATTTCGCGACCGGCGAGAACCCGGGCCCGGGCGGCTCGGCGCATCCCCTGTCCGCGCCCTACCAGGCCTTCCAGGCCAAAGACGGCTGGCTCACCATTGGCGGCGCCAACCAGGCGAACTGGCAGCGCATGGCGCGCGTGCTCGGCGCACCGGAGTGGATCGAGGACCCGCGCTTTCTCACCAACACGCAGCGCATGAACAACCTTCCTGCACTCGTCGCCTTGATGAACGAGAAGCTCGCGGCGAAGACGGTGAGCGAGTGGCTTGCGCTGCTCGATGCCGCGGGTGTGCCCTGCGGACCGATCAATTCGATTGCGCAGGTGTTCGCAGATCCGCACGCCCTGGCGCGCGACATGGTGGTCGAACTCGAGCACCCGAAGGCCGGCCGTACG
>JAOUGZ010000685.1 GCA_029865405.1 Betaproteobacteria bacterium | reverse complement strand
GCCGCCGTGGCGCCGCGCATAGGCGCGCGAGAACAGCGCGGTGCGCGCGCCGCCGATATGCAGGAACCCCGTGGGGCTGGGGGCGAAGCGCGTGCGCACGGTCATGGGGAGTGCGATTCTAAATGGGGACAGTCCCCATTGGCGCAGTGGGCGCGCCCGGTTGCCCCGGGCCCCGTGGAACACGTAGAATTGCGCCCCTCTCCGGCAAGGGTCGTTAGCTCAGCGGTAGAGCACTGCTCTCACACAGCAGGGGCCACTGGTTCGATCCCAGTACGACCCACCAACAAGTACCGCGTGCGGGCCACCTAAGCGCCCCGATTTCGTGACGCAATTCGCACCACCGTCGGCGACATAATCCGCATTTGCTGCACATGCACGTGGTCCTTGAAGCACATCGCAAAACTATGTGCGATATGCCGCGGAGCACCCTTTCACAAGCGCATAGCATTTCGTCATGCAAACAGAGTGGGGCCCGCGCGCCGCCGCGCCCAGCGGCGGCAAGCGGGTCGACGGGCTGGTCTACGGACTGCTGATCGCCATCCCGCTCTGGATGCTCCTGGGGGCGGTCGCGATCCTGGCGCTGCAAAGCACGCCCGTCTCGGCGATCCAGGGCGTGATGTTCGCGATCGCCGCGGTCTGCGAGTACCTCCTGCTGCGTCATGCCGTTCGGACCATCGGCGCCAAGACTGTTGCCGCCACGGTGCTGGCGCAAGTGCGCCGCGTCGTCCGGTACAGGGGTTCAAGTCGGGCCTTGGCAAAGCGGGCGATCGCAATGAGCGCGCTGGCGGCAACCTATCTGCATTACTACTTCTGGGACGTGCAGCTGCAGATTGCTTCTCTGCGTCGCGTCATAGTCTTCGTGCCCGTATACGCGACTGGGTGAGGTCGCGCGAAGCGGGAAAGCACTGGTCTCGCGCTGCAGGGGCCACTGGGTTGATCCCAATACGATCTGCCAATTCAGCGGTCCCGTTTCGGGATCTATCGAACCCAAAAAAAGGGAACACTTAGGAGTTCGCTGCCAAGCTTACGCAATCATGTCGCCCTCAGCGACACGTCATCCTCCACAAGATTGTCTCATCGGCAATCCGGTGCGAACGCCTTCCGCCGGTACCTCCCGCCCGCATCCTGCAACGACTCCAGAAACGCCACCACGTCCTGCGCTTCCCCTTCCGATAGGTTTAACGGCTTGAGGATCGCCTCGCCATCCGCATGCAACCGATCCGGGCTGATGGTCGAGTAATGATTCACCACGTCGCGCAGCGTGGCCAGGCGCCCGTTGTGCATGTAGGGCGCCGTCAGCACGAGATTCCGTAGCGAAGGCGTCCTGAACTCCCCGAAGTTGCGGTGCTCGAGCACCACGTGCCGCGTGCCGGTCGCCGTCGAACGCTTCGGATCGTCGTTGTAGGCGCCAAGCAGGTTGAACGGGCTCGCGCGCAGGTTCTGGATCCCCGCGTGGCGTCCCGGGTCCACCCGCCCCTTCTCGATGAAGAACGGGATGCCGGTGTCGTGGAACTCGCCGTTGGTGAACGCCGGGCCGATGTGGCAGACGTTGCAGGCGCCTTTTCCCACGAAGATCTTCAGGCCGCGCTGCGCCGCATCCGGATATGCGGCCGCTGCCGCCTGGTCGCCTTTGAGCAGCGCGTCGCGGAATTCGTCGAACGCCGTGCGTCCGCTCAGCAGCGTCTCCTGAAACGCCGCCAGGGCCTTGCCCACGCCGACCAGCACCGCCTCATCTTTCAACGGCAGGATACCGAACACCTTGCGGTAGCGGCATGCCAGATCGGCGTCGCCGCGCACAAGTGCCGCCACCTGTACATCACTCATGCCGAGTTCACGCGCATCGAGGAGCGGCCGGATGCTCTGCGCCCACAGACTGTCGTTCGCACCATCCCAGCCAAACCAGCGCTGCAGGCGCACGTTGTTGAGGCTCGGCGTATTGCGATCGATGCGCGCCAGCCCAAGCGCGCGCGCCTCGCCGTCGGTCCAGTTGCGCTCCGGGAGGTGGCAGCGCGAGCAGGCGTGCTCGCCGTTCGCCGACAGACGCCGCTCGAAGAACAGGCGCTCGCCGAGCTCGATGGCGTCCCTGTTGCCCGAGGCCCGGTTCGACGGATCCGGCGCGAACGCGGGCGGCCAGGGGCCGTGGGCGGCGATGGCGCGCTTTTCCGCGTCGGTGAATGCGAGCGCCGCTGGCGCGAG
>JAOUGZ010000686.1 GCA_029865405.1 Betaproteobacteria bacterium | reverse complement strand
GTTCGACCAACGAAACGCGCAAGCCGTCTTTCTTGCGCAGCTCGCCGTCATCCAGCGCCTGCGACCCGACGATCACCGACAAAAGCGACGACTTCCCCGTGCCGTTTCGCCCGATGAGCCCGATGCGCTCGCCCGACTCCAAGGAAAACGCCGCGCGGTCCAACAGCGGCAAATCGCCGTGGGCGAGCTGGGCATCGAGCAGGGTGAGGAGCGGCATGAAGGCGCAAGTCTATAGGCCGCAGCGCACGGTCAACCCGGGCCGCACCTGCGCGTTCCTCGGGATATGAGCGCGGGTCTGCGGCCTTATCCTGGTTTTGAGATAAACTCGTGAAGCCTGTCCTGTGGCTTGGCGACAGCCTTGGGCGATTGCGGGAATTCCCGGTCGACGCGAGGCACGACCTCGGCTACCGGCTCGAGCTGGTCCAGAGCGATGATCGAGGAGCGAAGGAAGCGATGAGCGAGAAAGTCAGGATCGAGCGTGGCAGCGGCAACGTGTTCCTGGACCTGGGCTTCAGCAAGGCCGAGGCGGAAAACCTCCGGCTGCGCTCGCAGTTGATGCGCCAGATCGACGCCTACTACCGCGAAAGCGGCATGACGCAGGCGGCTGCGGCGAAGGCGTTGGGGCTGACGCAGCCCCGCCTCAACGCGCTCCTCAAGGGCAGGCTGCACCAGTTCAGCCTGGACGCGCTGGTTAACATCGCCAGCAACGCGGGGCTGAATGTACGGCTGGTCGTGAAGAAGGCGGCCTAAGGCCTTACCCCAGCGGCTTCAAATCCTCCAGCACCGTCGGCAGCAGCTCGCTCACGTTGGGGTGGATGCGCACGTGGCGCTGGAACTCCTCGACCGGGGTCTTCGCGTACACCGCGTCGATCAGCGAATGCACCACCTCGTCCGCCGAGGTCCCCAGCAGGCTCGCCCCCAGGATGCGCTTGCTCGCGTCCTCGACGTAGATCTTGAGAAAGCCCAGCGTCTCGCCTTTTTCCACCGCCCGCGAGACGCGCGTCATCGGCCGTTTCCCGACCAGCGCCTTGATCCCGGCCTTGCGGATCTCCGCCTCGTTCATCCCCACCCGCCCCAAGGGCGGATCGGTGTACAAGGCATACACCGGCACGCGGTCGGTCCACTTGCGCTGCGTCCCGTTCAGCAGGTTGTCGGCGACGATTTCGTAATCGTTGTACGCGGTGTGAGTGAAGGCGCCCTTGCCGTTGCAGTCGCCGAGCGCCCAGACGCGCGGGTTCGACGTGCGCAGCGCCTCGTCCACCTCGAGGTAGCCGCGCGCGTCCACCTTCACGCCGGCCTTGTCGAGCCCGAGGTCGTCGGTGTTCGGCGCGCGCCCCACCGCAAGGAGCAAATGCGTGCCCGTAGCCCGCGGCGCGCCTTCATGGCAATCCAACCCTACGGAGACGCCATCGGCCTCCTTCTTAACCGAGAGGCACTTCGCGCCCAGGCGCACTTCGATGCCCTCGGCTTCGAGGAACTCCTTCAGCGCCGCGGAGACGTCCTCGTCCTCCCGACCCACCAGCCGCGGGCCCATCTCGATCACCGTCACGCGCGAACCCAGGCGCCGCATCACCTGGCCGAACTCCAGCCCGATGTAGCTGCCGCCGATGACGAGGAGATGCCCGGGCAGGGACTTCAGCGTCATCATCTGCTGGTTGGTGAGGACCTCGACGTCCTTCAGCCCCGGCATGTCGGGCACCGTAGGCCGGCCGCCGACGTTGACGAAGATCTTTCCGCCGACGAGCTCCTCGCCGTTCACCTGCACCCGGTCCGGGCCCGTGAACCGTGCATGGCCGCGAAACACCTTGCCGGTCTTCAGCCCCTCCATCCACTTGCGCACGCCGCCGCTCGAGCGCTCGACGATTGCGTCCTTCCGCGCCATCACCGCGGCGAAATCCACCTGCGGCGCAGAAACCCGCACGCCGTACTCCCCGGCGCGCCGCGCGAGGTGCGCGGCATAGGCGCTCGCCACCATCGCCTTGGTGGGCGTGCAGCCGTCGTTCACGCAGGTGCCGCCGAACTGCGCGCGCTCGATGACGGCCACCGACTGGCCCGCGCCCGCCAGGCGCGCGGCGAGCGCGGGGCCGGCCTGGCCGGTGCCGATGACGATCGCGTCGAAGGTGCTCATGGCGCGACTATAGCCCCGCCCCCGCAAGCAGGGCCCGGCTGGAATCGTTATCCTAGTGTCCTGTGCCC
>JAOUGZ010000003.1 GCA_029865405.1 Betaproteobacteria bacterium | reverse complement strand
ACGAAGCTCTCGCCGGCGCTCGGGATGTCGCGCGCGATGAACGGATTGGAGGTGTCCACCACCGGCACACGCTGGAAATTGATGTGCGTGCGCCCGAACTGAGGCGTGATGTAGTGCACGTAGTCGGGCATGCGCCTGAGAATCGTGTCGGTGACCGCCTCGGTCGAGTAGCCGCGCGCCGCGCGGTCGCGGTGCAGCTTCTGGATCCATTCCAGGTTGATGACCGGCACCACGCCGATGAGCAGGTCGGCGTGCTGCGCGACGTTCACCTGCTCGGTGACCACCGCGCCGTGCAGGCCCTCGTAGAACAGCAGGTCCGTGCCCGCCTCGATGTCCTCCCAGGGGGTGAACGTGCCCGGTGGCTGGGCGTAGGGCGCGGCTTCCTCGTCGTTGTGCAGGTACTTGCGCACGCGGCCGCCGCCACTGGCGGCATAGTCGCGGAACAGCGTCTCGAGCTCCTCGAACAGGTTGTTCTCGGGCCCGAAGTGGCTGACGTGCGCGTTGCCGCGCGCCAGCGCCTCGCCCATCTTCTGCTTCATTGCCGCGCGGTCGAAGCGATGGAAGGCGTCGCCTTCGACGAAGGCCGCCTTGACGCCCTCGCGGCGGAAGATGGCGTCGAAGGTGCGCATCACCGAGGTGGTGCCCGCCCCGGACGATCCGGTGATGGCGATGATCGGATGGCGCTCGGACATGAGACCCCCTGTCAGTGGCCGTGCGCGGGGCGAAACAGCCCGCGCGCGCCAAAGAGCGGCGCGTCGTACGGCCGCTGGTTGTAATCGCGGTGGTACTGCTCGATGCGCTCGACCTCGTGGCGCGCGCCGAACACGAAGCCCGAGCGCTGGTGCAGGCCCGCCGGCTGCACCTCGAGCACCGGGCCGTAGCCGGTGCTCGCGCGCCCGCCCGCCTGCTCGATCACCATGCCGATGGGGTTGGCCTCGTAGAGCAGCCGCAGCCGCCCGCTGCGCCCCTGCTCGCGCTCGTCGCGCGGATACAGGAACACGCCGCCGCGCATGAGGATGCGGTGCGTTTCCGCGACCAGCGAGGCGATCCAGCGCATGTTGAAGTCCTTGCCGCGCGGCCCGCTCTTGCCCGCCAGGCACTCGTCCACGTAGCGCTTCACCGCCGGCTCCCAGAAGCGCGCGTTCGAGGTGTTGATGGCGAACTCGCGCGTGTCTTCGGGAACGCGCAGGCCCGGATGGGTGTGGATGAACTCGCCGATCTCCCGGTCGAGCGTAAAGCCGTGCACGCCGCGCCCGAAGGTGAGCACGAGCATCGTGGTCGGGCCGTAGATCGCGTAGCCGGCGCACACCTGGCGGCTGCCGGGCTGCAGGAAGGCGCGCTCCTCCTCGCCCGCCACGCCTTCCGGGCAGGCGAGCACGGAGAAAATCGAGCCCACCGGCACGTTGACGTCGATGTTGGAGGAGCCGTCCAGCGGATCGAAGGCGAGCAGATAGCGCCCACGCGGGTGCGCGTCGGGAATGCGGTAGGGCTGCTCGAGCTCCTCGCTCGCCATGCCCGCGAGGTGCCCGCCCCACTCGTTGGTGCGCAGGAAGATCTGGTTGGCCAGGATATCGAGCTTCTGCTGCTCCTCGCCCTGGCTGTTCGTCGCGCCGGCGGCGCCGTACACCTTCGCCAGCGCGCCCTTGCCGACCAGCGTGGCGATGCGCTTGCAGGCCAGCCGAATGTCGTTGACCAGCGCCGTGAAGCCGCCGGTGGCGCCGGGGTGGCGGCGCTGCTCGCCGATGATGAATTCGGTGAGGGTGGGCTCAAGCTGAGGCATGGGCCTCTCCCAGCAGCTTCTCCAGCCGCGCGAGCTCGAGCCCTTCGAGCGAGGGCAGGAGCAGGTCCGCGTCGGCGAAGTCCTCTTCGGCGGTCCAGCGCGAAGGCGTCACGACCGTCACGAGGCCCGCGGCCTTGGCCGCGCGCAGGCCGTTCATCGAGTCCTCGAAGGCGATGCAGGCCTCGGCCGGCAGCCGCAGGCTGGAGAGCGCCAGGTGGTAGATGTCGGGCGCCGGCTTCTTCACGGGCACCTGGTCGCCGCAGGCGATGACCTCGAAGGCGACGTCGGGCGCGCGGCCGAGGTTCGCCTCGAGCAGCGCGCCCACGTTGGCCGAGGTCGTGGTCGAAGCGATGGCGAGTTTGAGATTCGCCGCGCGCGCCGCGCGCAGCATCTCCGGTACGCCCGGGCGGAAAGGCCGCTGGCCGCGCACCAGCAGCTCGGTGTAGATGCGCGTCTTGGTCTCATGGATGCCGGGCACCAGTTGCAGCAGCCGCTCGCGCTCCGCCGGCGCTACGCGCAGCGTGCCGATGTAGTGGCGCAGGCGTTCCTTGCCGCCCGACACCGCGAGCAGGCGCTGATAGAGCGGCGGGCCCCAGTCCCACCACAGCCCGAGCTCGATGAAGGCCGCGTTGAAGGCCTGGCGGTGCGTCTCCTCAGTGTCGGCGAGCGTGCCGTCGAGGTCGAAGATCAGTCCTGCGAGCATCAGTGCGTCTCCCCTGCGCCGCCGCGGAAGACGCGGCTCGCGCGAATGTCCTCGGCGCGGATCGCGGTGAGATCGGCCGCGGTGAGCGGCTCGCCGCGCCGCTCGAACAGGCGCTTGGCCTGCCGCAGCCGGCCGCGGTCGAGCGCGTTGCGCACCGAGCGCGCGTTGGCGAAGCGCGGTTGCTGCCGGCGCAGCGCGATGTACTCGCGCAGCGCCTGCGCCGCGTCGGCGTCGAGCGCGTAGTGCATGCGCTCCAGCATGCGCGTCGCGATCTCGAACAGCTCGGCCTCGTCGTAGTCCGGGAAGTCGATGTGGTGGGCGACGCGCGAGGCCATGCCCGGGTTGGAGCCGAAGAAGCGCTCCATCCGGTCGCGGTAGCCGGCGAAGATGACGACCAGGTCGTCGCGCTGGTTCTCCATCACCTGCAGCAGGATCTCGATCGCCTCCTGGCCGTAGTCGCGCTCGTTCTCCGGCCGGTACAGGTAGTAGGCCTCGTCGATGAACAGCACCCCGCCCATGGCGCGCTTGAGCACTTCCTTGGTCTTGGGTGCCGTGTGGCCGATGTACTGCCCGACGAGGTCGTCGCGCGTGACCGCGACCAGGTGGCCCTTACGCACGTAGCCCAGGCCGTGCAGGATCGAGGCCATCTTCATCGCCACCGTGGTCTTGCCGGTGCCGGGATTGCCGGTGAAGCTCATGTGCAGCGGCGGCGTCTCGGCCTGCAGCCCGACCTGGCGGCGCAGCTTCTCCACCAGCAGCAGCGCGGCGATCTCGCGCACGCGCGTCTTCACCGGCGCAAGGCCCACCAGCTCGCGCTCGAGCGCATCGAGCGCGTCGCGCACGTTCGACTCGCGGTACAGCGCGTCGAGGTCGAGCGCGGCGCCCTGCGCGGCGATGGCGTCGCGGTTCAGTAGCGCTCTCCTTCGGCGCGGTCGGTGGCGTAGGCGTGCGTCGTGTAGGCGATGCGGCGGCCTTCGCGCTCGGCGCGCGTGAGGCCGAAGCCGGTTTCGGTGCGCGGGCGCTGGACCAGGAACGACAGCCGCAGCGACTCCCAGCCCTGGGTCGAATCGAAGGCGTTCAGCTTGATGTAGTGGCCGGGAAAGGTCTTGCGGCAAGCGTCGAGCTCCGCCATCAGGCCCGCGGCGTCCTTGAGGTCGAACATCGGGTTGCCGTACATCTCCCAGTAGGTGTTGCGCGGGTGCGGGTCGTCGGTGTACTCGAGCGACACCGCCCAGCCCTGCTGCAGGCAGTACTCCACCTGCGCGCGGATCTGCGCGTCGCTCAAGTCCGGAAGGTAGGAGAAGGTCCCCTGTGTCAGTCTCATGGCAATGTCCTCTAGGACGCGGTGGGCGTGGGCACGAAGTCGGGCGTGTCGGTCGAGGCGTAGTTGAAGGTCACGTCGCCCCAGACGTCGAGCGCCGCCTTGAGCGGCGCGCAGTGGCGCGCGGCGGCGGCGAGGATCTCGGGGCCCTCGTTCCAGATGTCGCGGCCTTCGTTGCGCGCCAGCACCATCGCCTCCAGCGCCACCCGGTTGGCGGTGGCGCCGGCCGCGATGCCCATCGGGTGCCCGATGGTGCCGCCGCCGAACTGCAGCACCACGTCCTCGCCGAGGTAGGTGAGCAGCTGGTGCATCTGGCCGGCGTGGATGCCGCCCGAGGCGACCGGCATCACCTTGCGCAGCCCGCCCCAGTCCTGCTCGAAGAACAGCCCTCTTTGCAGGTCGACGGCGTTGTGCTCCTCGCGCAGCACGTTGTAGAAGCCCTGCACCGAGTTCGGGTCGCCCTCGAGCTTGCCGACCACGGTGCCGGCGTGGATGTGATCGACGCCTGCGAGGCGCATCCATTTCGAGATCACGCGGAACGACACGCCGTGCGACTTCTGGCGCGTGTAGGTGCTGTGGCCGGCGCGGTGCAGGTGCAGGATCATGTCGTTGCGCCGCGCCCACTTCGACATCGACTGGATCGCGGTGTAGCCGATCACCAGGTCGATCATCACGATGTTGCTGCCGAGCGTCTTGGCGAACTCGGCGCGCTCGTACATGTCCTCCATGGTCGCCGCGGTGACGTTGAGATAGTGGCCCTTCACCTCGCCGCTCGCCGCCTGCGCGCGGTTCACCGCCTCCATGCAGGCAAGGAACCGGTCGCGCCAGTGCATGAAGGGCTGCGAGTTGATGTTCTCGTCGTCCTTGGTGAAGTCCAGGCCGCCCTTGAGCGCCTCGTAGACCACGCGGCCATAGTTCTTGCCGGACAGGCCGAGCTTGGGCTTCACCGTCGCGCCGAGCAGCGGCCGGCCGAACTTGTCCAGGCGCTCGCGCTCGACCACGATGCCGGTGGGCGGGCCGTCGAAGGTCTTCACGTAGGCGACGGGGATGCGCATGTCCTCCAGCCGCAACGCCTTGAGCGGCTTGAAGCCGAACACGTTGCCGATGATCGAGGCCGTGAGGTTGGCGATCGAGCCCGGCTCGAACAGGTCCAGGTCGTAGGCGATGTAGGCGATGTACTGGCCCGGCGTGCCCGGCACCGGTTCCACCTTGTAGGCCTTGGCGCGGTACATCTCGCACGCGGTCAGGCGGTCGGTCCACACCACGGTCCAGGTCGCGGTCGAGGATTCGCCCGCGACGGCGGCCGCGGCCTCCTCCGGATCGACGCCGTCCTGCGGCGTAATGCGAAACAGCGCCAGGACGTCGGTGTCCTTGGGCTGGTAGTCCGGCTCCCAGTAGCCCATCTGCGCGTACTTGAGCACGCCCGCCTTGTAGCGCGTGCTGCCTTCCGAAACGGTCGTCATCTGATCACGCCTGCCCATGCATCCTCCGTGGTCGGGCGTCCTTTGTAGGCGGTTCGAGCTATAAGGGCAATTCATAGTTTTTTATCCGTGCTATAAGATTTCCTCGAAATGTCCCTGCGCCACACCAGCCTGCGCCGCCTGCGCGTGTTCGAGTCGGTCGCGCGGCACGCCTCGTTCTCGCGCGCCGCCGCCGAGCTGCACCTCACGCAGCCCGCCGTGTCGATGCAGGTGCAGCAGCTCGAGGCCGAGATCGGGCTGCCGCTCCTCGAGCACATGGGGCGCCGGCTCGATGTGACGCCCGCCGGGCGCGAGGTGGTGGCGTGCACCCGCGACCTCCAGGAGCGCCTGCGCGTCGCGACCGAGTCGCTGGAAGCGCTCAAGGGCACGGGCGCGGGCGAGCTCGCGATCTCCACCGTGAGCACGGCCAAGTACCACGTGCCCAAGCTCCTGGCCGAGTTCCGCCGCACCTACCCGGCGGTGCGCGTACGCCTCTCGGTCAGCAACCGCGAGGCCGTGGTGCGCGACCTCGCGGAGAACACCGTGGACCTCGCGGTGATGGGCGCGCCGCCGCGCGGGCTCGATACGGTGGCGGTGGCTTTCGCCCGCCACCCCATCGCCATCGTCGCCGCCCCCGACCATCCGCTCGCGCAGCGCCAGCGCGTGCCGATCGAGCGCCTGGCGCAGGACACCTTCATCATCCGCGAGCGCGGCTCCGGCACGCGCAACGCCATGGAGCGCTTCTTCGGCCGGCAGCGCTTCGTGCCGCGCGAGACCATCGAAATGAGCTCCAACGAGACCATCAAGCAGGCGGTGATGGCCGGCATGGGCGTGAGCTTCATCTCCATGCACACCGTGGGGCTCGAGCTGGCGGCCCGGCGCCTGGTGGCGCTCAAGGTGACCGGCACGCCGGTGATGCGCGACTGGTACGTCATCCACCGCGAGCGCAAGCGGCTGTCGCCCGTGGCGCAGGCCTTCAAGGCGTTCCTGATCGAGCGCGGCGCGCGCATGATCGCGCTCGCCTTGTCCTGAAGACCTAGAATTCCGCCATGGACATGCCCTTCATGGCGCCGCCGGAGTTCGAGCCCTCGCCCCTCGGACCCCCGGGCGCGGGCGACACGGCGCACTGGTTCGTATTCAGCGCAGACCGCCTGCTGGTCGAGCTGGGCCCGCCCAGCCCGCTGCCCACCGACGACCCGCGGGTGCGCGAGCGGCCATCCTGGGCCCGCCTGCCGTTGCAGAAAAACAACAACCCATTGTGGTCCAATCCGGTTCGCACCCTATATTTAGGGGCCCTGGGCGCCGCCGAGTGCTGGGCGACCGAGGTGCCGCCGGCCGAAGCCCCACCAGGCCACGGCTGGATCAGCCTGCGCGCGCTGTTCTCGGTGCTCGAGGATGCGCATTTCGCGCTCGCGGGCCGCGCGCTGCAGCTGCTGCAGTGGGACCGCGACCACCAGTTCTGCGGGCGCTGCGGCACGCGCACCGCGCCGCAGGCCGAGGAGCGCGTGCGGCGCTGCCCGGCCTGCGGCCTCTCGGCGTACCCGCGCGTGGCGCCCGCGGTGATGGCGCTGGTGAGACGCGGCCGCGAGCTGCTGCTCGGGCGCAGCCCGCACTTTCCGGCCGGCATGTACAGCGCGCTCGCCGGCTTCGTCGAGCCCGGCGAGACGCTCGAGCAGTGCGTGCGGCGCGAGGTGGCCGAGGAGGTCGGCGTGACACTCGGCTCGATCTCGTACTTCGCCAGCCAGCCGTGGCCGTTTCCCCACAGCCTGATGATCGCGTTCGTGTGCGAGTGGGCCGGCGGCGAGATCCGGCCGCAGGCGGGCGAGATCGAGGCGGCAGATTGGTTCGATGTATTGCAATTGCCTAAACTTCCAAGCAAAATCTCGATCGCGCGGCGCCTGATCGACGCGGTGAGTGCGGAGATCCGGCGCCAAATTTGAATCGGCGCTTAGCTTTGCATGTGTAAGTGCGGAGCGGCCCAAGCGGGGTATTGCACGAATTGAACGATTTTGACCAGCTCGGTTTTTCGCCGCAAGGCGGACACGCGTGGGCGCAGCCTGGAGTACGTGCGGGGCTGCGCCTTCTCGTTTTTCGGGGGGAACGGACATGAACGGTCTGCATCTCATCGGTGATCTGGGCGGTTGTCGCTGCGACCCGCGCCTGCTGCTCGACAGCACGGAGTTCAAGGCCAAATGCCTGGATTTCGTGCGCGACGCCGGCCTGACGACGATGGACGCGAGCTTCCACCAGTTCGACGGCTCCGGCTTCACCGGCACCGTCGTGCTCGCCGAATCGCACATCGCCATCCACACCTGGCCCGAGAAGCAGGGGTTGACGCTCGACGTCTACGTCTGCAACTACAGCGACGACAACAGCGCCAAGGCGAGGAAGCTGTTCGATACCATCGTCGCCTACTTCCAGCCGACCGAGGTCGCGCGCCACGAGGTGGACCGCGGCGGGCACCTGCTGATGGAGCCGCTCAACGACTCGACCGGCTTCTACATCAAGGCGACCCGCCAGGTCGGCGATTGGCAGACGCGCTTCCAGCACCTGCAGATCTACGACACGCCGCACTACGGCAAGATTTTCCGCCTCGACGGGTACAACATGACCTCCGAGAAGGAGGAGTTCGTCTATCACGAGAACCTGATCCACCCGGCGCTCAGCGCGCATCCGGCGCCGAAGAAGGTGCTGATCATCGGCGGCGGCGACGGCGGCTCCTCGGAGGAGGCGCTCAAGCACCCCTCGGTCGAGCAGGTGACCATGTGCGAGATCGACGCCGAAGTGATCCAGGTGGCCAAGGCCCACTTCCAGGCGGTGCACAACGGCGTCTTCGACAACCCGAAGCTGCGCGTGCTCGTCGGCGATGGCATGAAGTTCGTGCGCGAGACGCAGGAGCGGTTCGATCTCATCGCGCTCGACCTGAACGACCCTATGGGACCCGCCGAGACGCTGTATTCGGCCGAGTTCTTCCAGCAGTGCCGCCACGCGCTCGCCCCGGGCGGGGCGCTGGCGCTGCATATCGGTTCGCCCGTGGCGCAGCCCGAGCGCGTGGGCGAGCTCGCGCAGCGCCTGAACGGCATCTTCCGCATCGTGCGCCCGTACACCCTGTACATCCCGCTCTACGGCTCGCTCTGGGCGATGGCGGTGTGCTCGGACAAGCTCGATCCGAAGGCCTACACGGCCGACGAGATCGACCGGCGCATCGAGCAAAGGAAGATGACCGAGCTGCGCTACTACAACGGCGAAACCCACGAGGGCGTGTTCGCGCTGCCCAATTTCGTGCGCGACCTGGTGACCTCGCCGCGGCTCAAGCAGCAGACGCGCGGGCGGCGCCTGGGCGTGGTCCGGGCTGCAGCAAAGTAAGCCTAGTACCGCGCCCCGGCCTTTAGCAGCAGCGACTCGCTCGCGCCGTCGCCGTTGCGCCGCGCCATCTCGAGCGCGACTTCCCCGCCCGGCGCCTGCGCATTCGGATCGGCGCCGCGCTCGAGCAGCAGCCGCACCATGTCCGCGTCCCGCGCCAGCGCCGCCGCCATCAGCGGCGTGAGGCCGTTCGAGTCCGGCTTGTCCACCCAGCGGCCGAGGTCGAGCAGCTGCGTCACCGCATCGCGGTCACTGTAGAGCACCGCGGTCATGACGTCGTTGTACTTCACCGTGATCGGCGGCGGTCCAAGCAGCGGCGCGACGACGGGCGTCGCGACGGCGGGCGGCGCCGCCAGGGGGGCGGCGGGCTCAGGTTTGGCCATCGGCTCTGGCTTGGCCATCGGCTCTGGCTTGGCCATCGGCTCTGGCTTGGCCATCGGCTCTGGCTTGGCCATCGGCTCGGGCTTGGCCATCGGCTCGGGCTTGGGTGCAGGTTTAGCCAATGGTTCGGGCTTGGGCTCGGGCTTGGCCACGGGCTCGGGCTTGGCCACGGGCTCGGGCTTGGCGGCGGGCGTGGGAGCAGGCGTCGCCGCGACCGGCTCGGGCGCCGCCGGCGCCTTCGCGACCGGGACCGGCTTCGGCTTCACCTGGGCGGGCATCTGCGGCGGCGCCGGATCGAGCAGCGCCGGAAGGTATTCGTAGGCGAGGTACCCCAGCCCGGCAACCAGCGCCACGCCCAGCACCGCCACCCGCGCGCGATTGGACGACAGTCCCCCGCCTGCCGCGCGATCGTCCGGCGCTTCAGAAGCGGGCGCCTCGTCCTTCTTCTTGCCAAAGCCGAACATGTAACCTCCCTTATCCGCGGCTCAGTCGGTCGACTTGAGAACGCCGCGCACGATCTCGAACAGCTGGTCGATCTCGCTCTTCGTGATGATGAGCGGCGGCGACAGCGCGATGGTGTCGGCCGCCACGCGCATGTACGCGCCGCGCTCGAAGGCCGCGATGTGCGCATCGAGGGCGCGCGCGCCTGGTGCATCCTTGCGCGGCGTGAGCTCGATGGCGGCGATCAAGCCGATGTTGCGGATGTCGATGACGTTGGGCAGGCCCTTCAGCGCGTGCGCCTGCTCCTCCCAGTAGGGCCAGAGCTCGGCGGCGCGCGTGAACAGCCCCTCCTCTTCGTACACTTGCATGGTCGCGAGCCCCGCAGCGCAAGCGAGGGGGTGCGAGGAATAGGTGTAGCCGTGCGGCACCTCGATCGCCTTCTCGGGCCCGACCATGAACGCCTGGTACAGCCGCTCGCGCATCAGCACCGCGCCCATCGGCACGGTGCCGTTGGTGATGCCCTTGGCGGTGGTGATCATGTCCGGGATGACGTTGAAGTGCTGCGTGCCGAAGGTCTTGCCCAGGCGCCCCCAGCCGGTGATCACCTCGTCGAAAATGAGCAGGATGCCGTGCTTGTCGCAGATCGCGCGCAGGCGCTCGAGGTAGCCCACCGGCGGCACCAGTACGCCGCCCGAGCAGGCCACGGGCTCGACGATCACGGCGGCGATGGTCGAGGGGTCGTGCAGCGCGCACAGGCGCTCCAGCTCGTCGGCGAACTCGGCGCCGTGCTTGGGCTGACCGCGCGAGTAGGCGTTCCTGTCCAAGTCGTGGGTACTGCGGATGTGATCGACCCCCGCCACCAGCGCGCCGAAGATCTTGCGGTTTGCGACCATGCCGCCGACCGCCGTGCCGCCGAAATTCACGCCGTGGTAGCCGCGCTCGCGGCCGATGAGGCGCACGCGGTGGCCCTCGCCGCGCACGCGGTGGTACGCGAGCGCGAGCTTGAGCGCCGTGTCGACCGATTCCGAGCCCGAATTGGTGAAGAACACGCGCTTGAGGTCCGCGGGCGCGAGGCTCGCCACCTTGTCGGCGAACTCGAAGGCGAGCGGGTGGCCCATGTTGAACGGCGGCGCGAAATCGAGCTCGGCGACCTGCTTCTGCACCGCCTTGACGATCTTCTCGCGGCAGTGCCCGGCGTTTACGCACCACAGGCCCGAGGAGCCGTCGATCAGCTTCCTGCCCTCCGGGGTGTAGTAGTACACGCCTTCGGCGCGCGCCAGCAGGCGCGGCGCCTTCTTGAAGTGCCGGTTCATGCTGAACGGCATGAAGAAGGCGGAGTTTTCGAGGCTGGGAAGGGTGGCGCGATCGTTCATGTCGGTTCTCCTAGGCTGCGGCGCGGGCCGCGCCCGCGATTCCCGCCTTACGCAGCGCCGCGTGCAAAAGCACGTTGCCGCCGGCGGTCAGATCCGCCAGCGCGGCGCTTTCCATCTCATTGTGGCTGATACCCCCCTCGCAGGGAATGAAAATCATCGCCGTGGGCGCGACGCGCGCGACGTACACGGCGTCGTGCCCGGCGCCGCTGACGATGTCGCGATGGCTGTACCCGAGCGCGCCGGCCGCCTCGCGCACGCTCGCCACCAGGCCGGCGTCGAACTCGCAGGGCTTGAAGTACACCGTCTCGCGCAGCTCGATCGCCACCCGGCATTCGCCTTCGATCACCCGCGCCACCCGCTTGAGTTCCTCGCACATCGCGTCGAGCGTCGCGGCCTTCGCGTTGCGGAAATCCACCGACGTGCGCACCTCGCCGGGGATGACGTTGCGCGAGTTCGGCTTCACCTGCATGAAGCCGACGGTGCCGCGCGCGTAGTCCGGGAAGGTGCGGGCGATGCGGTTCACTTCCAGCACAAGGCGGCTGGCGCCGATCAGCGCGTCGCGCCGCAGCTCCATCGGCGTCGGGCCGGCGTGCGCGTCCTGGCCGGTCACGGTCACGTCGTACCAGCGCTGGCCGAGCGCACCCTGCACCACGCCGATGGTCTTGTTCTCGTTCTCCAGCACCGGGCCCTGCTCGATGTGCGCCTCGAAATAGGCGCCAAGGCGGTGCGGCCGGGCGGCGCCGGCGTAGCCGATGGCTTGCAGCGCGTCGCCGACCGCGACGCCGTCGAGGTCCTTCTGCGCGCGCACGTGCTCGAGGGTAAAGACGTTCGCGAACACACCAGAGCCCATCATCACGGGCTGGAAGCGCGAGCCCTCCTCGTTGGTCCAGGACACCACTTCCATCGGCGCGCGCGTGGCGACGCCGGCGTCGTTCAGCGTGCGCAGCACCTCGAGCCCGGCGATGACGCCGTAGGCGCCGTCGAATTTGCCGCCCGAGGGCTGCGAGTCGAGGTGGCTGCCCATGGCGACCGGCGGCAGCGACGGATCGGCGCCTGCGCGGCGCGCGAAGATGTTGCCAATGGCGTCGACTTCGACCGAGAGGCCGGCCTCGCGTGCCCAGCGCGCGAACAGGTCGCGGGCGCGCCGGTCTTCCTCGGTGAGCGTCAAGCGTCTTACGCCGCCCTTGGGAGTGGCGCCGATCTCCGCCAGCTCCGTGAGCGAGCCCCAGAGCCGGTCCGCGTCGATACGCAGGTTGTCCATGGCCGCGATTGCTGTGGGCTAGCTTACCCCATTACACTTTTGGCATGAATCCCTTTGATCTGAAAGGCAAGACCGCCCTGGTGACGGGCGGCAACGGCGGCATCGGCCTGGGCATCGCCAAGGGCCTCGTGCAGGCCGGGGCGAAGGTGGCCATCGCCGGCAGGAACGAGGCCAAGAACCAGGCTGCAGTGAAGGCGCTCGGCAGTAACGCCATCGCCTTGCAGGTCGACGTGAACGACGAGGCCGCGGTGAAGCGCATGGTGGCCGACACGGTCAAGGCCTTTGGCGGCCTCGACATCCTCGTCGCGAACGCGGGCATCAACGTCCGCAAGCCGCCGCAGGACTACACGATGGAAGAGTGGCACCGCATCATGGACACCAACCTTTCATCGGTGTTCGCGTGCTGCCAGGCGGCCTATCCCGAGATGAAGAAGCGCGGCGGCGGCAAGATCGTCACCATCGGCTCGATGACCAGCATCTTCGGCTTCGACGTCGGCCCCGTGTACGCGGCGAGCAAGGGCGCCGTGGTGCAGCTGACCAAGAGCCTCGCGTCCGCCTGGGCGAAGGACAACATCCAGGTCAACAGCATCCTGCCCGGCTTCATCGACACCGATCTGACGCGCAACCTGCGGCGCAACTTTCCTGAGGCGCACGAGCGCGTCGTCGCGCGCACGCCGGCGCGGCGCTGGGGTGAACCGGCGGACCTTGCCGGCACGGCGGTGTACTTCTGCAGCCCGGCGAGCGACTTCGTCACCGGCACCGCGCTGCCGGTGGACGGGGGCTTCTCCAGCTCGATGTTCTAGCCGGCGCTCAGCCCGGCCAGGCGACGACCTTCTGCTTCTGCTCGCCCAGGCCGCGGATGCCGGCGGTGATCACGTCGCCCGGCTTGAGCCACACCGGGTTGGGCTTGATGCCCATGCCGACGCCCGGCGGCGTGCCGGTGGTGATGATGTCCCCGGGCAGCAGCGTCATGTACTGGCTGACGTGCGAGACGATCTGCGCGACGCTGAAGATCATGGTGCGCGTGTTGCCCGACTGCATGCGCTTGCCGTTGACATCGAGCCACATGTCGAGCGCCTGCGGGTCCTTCACCTCGTCGGTCGTCACGAGCCACGGCCCTATCGGCCCCGCGGTGTCGAAGCCCTTGCCCTTGTCCCACTGGCTGGTGGCCATCTGGAACGCGCGCTCGGAGACGTCGTTCACCACGCAGTAGCCGGCGACGACATCGAGCGCTTTGTCCGTCGGCACGTACTGCGCCTTGGTGCCGATGACCACGCCGAGCTCGAGCTCCCAGTCGAGCTTGGTCGAGCCCTTGGGCTGGATCACGTCGTCGTACGGCCCGCTGATGCAGCTGGTCGCCTTCGAGAACACGATCGGCTCGGAAGGGACCGGCAGGTTCGATTCCTTCGCGTGGTCGCTGTAATTGAGGCCGATGGCGATGAACTTGCTGATGCCGATGTAGGGCACGCCCAGGCGCGGGCTGTTGGACACCACGGGCAGCGACTCGGGCTTCACCTTGGTGAGCATCTTCAGCCCGCGCGGCGAAAGCTCGTTCGGGCCGATGTGCGCGACCACCTTGGAGAGGTCGCGCAGCTTGCCCTCGCCGTCGATCATGCCGGGCTTTTCGAACCCGTCCTTGCCGTAGCGGCACAGCTTCATATGGTCATTCCCCCGTCAATCGAATACATGTTTCCCGTCGCGAACAGCGACTCGTCGGATGCGAGGAACACCAGGATCCCGGTGATGTCCTCGACCGTGCCCAGGCGCCCCATCGGCTGGCGGGCGATGAAATCCTTCTTCGCCTGCACCGGATCGGCGAAGGCATTGATCCGGTCGCCGAGCGAAGGCGTGTCCACGGTGCCCGGACCGATGCAGTTGCAGCGGATGCCCTGCTTCACGTAGTCGGCGGCGATCGCCTTGGTGAGACCGATGACCGCCGCCTTGGTGGCGCCGTAGACGAAGCGGTTGGGCAGCCCCTTTACGCTCGAGGCGATCGAGGACATGTTGATGATCGAGCCCTTGCCCTTTTTCAGCATGCCGGGCAGGAACGCCCGCGTGACCAGGTACATCGACTTGACGTTGAGGTTGAAGCTGAAGTCCCAGTCCTTGGGCGTGCACTCGAGGATCGTGCCGTGGTGCACGAAGCCCGCGCAGTTGAACAGCACGTCGATGGCGCCGACCTCGGCGGCCGCCTTCGCGATTGCCTGCTCGTCCAGCACATCGAGCACGCGGGTGCGGATGCCGTCCTTGCCTTCGAGATCAGCGAGCGCCTTGGCGTTGACGTCGGTGGCCCACACTTTCGCGCCTTCGCGCGCGAAGGCGAGCGCGGCGCCGCGGCCGATGCCCTGCGCGGCGGCGGTGATGAATGCGGTCTTGCCTGCGAGTCGGCCGGCCATCGCCTTTCCTGATCGGGGTATGCGCGTCGCGGGGAGCGGATTATAGCCGACCGGTGCGCGGCGCCGCAGGCCTGCGATCGGCCCGACCACTTGACCGATCGCGCCGCCGGTCGGTACCCTGCTCGGCTTCCACGCATTGCCTTCCGCTTGCCACCCGCACCTAAGCCACTTGAGGCCGTCGCGCCGCGATGCGCCACCCCATGCATCTGACAAGACGTCGCGGCGCCCGCGACTGGAAGGAAACGGTGCACTAGCATGGCTGCCGTCGCCATCAGCGCCGCACGCAAGTCCTTCGGCCACACCGAGGTGCTGCACGGCGTCGACATCGCCATCGCCGACGGCGAGTTTTGCGTGCTGGTCGGGCCTTCGGGCTGCGGCAAGTCGACGCTGCTGCGCATGATCGCCGGGCTGGAGAACATCAGCGCGGGCGAGATCCGCATCGGCGAGCGCGTCGTGAACAACGTGCACCCGAAGGAGCGCGACATTGCCATGGTGTTCCAGAACTACGCGCTCTACCCGCACATGACGGTCGGCGACAACATGGGCTTTTCGCTCGCGCTGCGCGGCACGGCGAAGAACCTGATCGCCGAGCGCGTGCGCGTCGCTGCCGAGATCCTCGGCCTGGTGCCGTACCTCGAGCGCTACCCGCGCCAGCTCTCCGGCGGCCAGCGCCAGCGCGTCGCCATGGGCCGCGCCATCGTGCGTAATCCGCAGGTGTTCCTGTTCGACGAGCCGCTCTCCAACCTCGACGCCAAGCTGCGCGTCGCCATGCGCACCGAGATCAAGGAGCTGCACCAGCGGCTAAAGACCACCACCGTGTACGTCACCCACGACCAGATCGAGGCCATGACCATGGCCGACAAGATCGTCGTCATGCACGACGGCCGCGTCGAGCAGATGGGCGCGCCGCTCGAGCTCTACGACCGGCCGGCGAACCGCTTCGTCGCCGGCTTCATCGGCTCGCCGGCGATGAACTTCCTCGAAGGCGCGGTGCAGGGCGCCGAAGGCAAGCGCGCGGTGAAGATGGCCTCCGGCGCGCGCCTGCCGGTGGCCGACGCCGGCGCCGCCGCCGAAGGCCAGCCGGTGATCTACGGCATCCGCCCCGAGCACCTCGAGCTCGCCGACGACGGCTTCGACGCCGAAGTGATCGTCATCGAGCCGACCGGCTCGGAGACGCAGCTCTTCGCGCGCGTCAGCGGCCAGGAGATCGTCGCCGTGTTCCGCGAGCGCCACGATTTCGCGCCCGGGCAGAAGATCCGCCTGCGCCCGCGCCCCGACATGGCGCACCTGTTTGATCCGTCGAGCGGCAACCGCATCTAGAGGCCGCCCGTCGTTACTTGCATGCGAACCACAACCAGGAGGAGACGCACATGACTGAACGCAAAACCACACGCCGCGACGTACTGAAAGGCGGCGCCGCGCTCGCCGGCGCCGCCGCGCTGCAGGCGGCCCATCTCGAGCTCTTTGCCAAGGCCTGGGCGCAGAGCGCGCCGTGGAAGCCGGAGAAGGGCGCCAAGCTCCAGCTGCTGCGCTGGAAGCGCTTCGTGCAGTCCGAAGAGGACGGCTTCATGGCGCTGGTCGCGGCCTTCACCAAGGCGACAGGCGTGCAGGTGACGGTGCTAAACGAGTCGCTCGACGACGTGCAGCCGAAGGCCTCGGTCGCCGCGAACACCGGCCAGGGGCCGGACCTGTTCTGGGGTCTGTACTCGCTGCCGCACCTGTTCCCGGCGAAGTGCATGGATGTCACCGACGTGGCCAACTACCTCGGCAAGAAGTACGGCGGCTGGGTCGACAGCGCCGTGGTCTACGGCAAGTCTGGCAACAAGTGGATCGACATCCCGGTGGGCTACAACGGCAACGTCATCAACTACCGCCAGAGCATGATCGAGAAAGCGGGCTTCAAGACGATCCCGCAGGACACCGCGGGCTTCATGGAGCTGATGAAGGCGCTGAAGGAGAAAAGCCAGCCGGGCGGCTTTGCCCTGGGCCGCGCCTCGGGCGACGGCAACGCCTGGGTGCACTGGTGCCTGTGGGCGTTCGGCGGCAATCTCGTCGACAGGAAAGACAAGGTGATCATTAATTCCCCCGAGACCGCGAAGGCGCTGGAGTACGCCAAGCAGATGTCCGGCTACTTCGCGCCCGGCACCGCGGCCTGGAACGACGCCTTCAACAACAAGGCCTTCCTCACCAGCGAGATCTCGCTCACCAACAACGGCGTGTCGATCTACGCCGCCGCCAAGGCGGGCGCCGCGAAGGGCGACGCCAAGATGAAGGAGATCGTCGACGACATGAACCACTCGCTGTGGCCGGTCGGCCCGGTCGGCAAGCCGACCGAGTTCCACATCGCCTACCCGATGCTGGCCATGAAGTACACCAAGGTGCCGAACGCCTGCAAGGCGTTCATGGCGTTCACCATGGAGGCGGAGAACTACAACAAGTGGCTCGAGGCGGCGGTGGCCTACATCACGCATCCGCTCAACGCCTACGACGCCAACCCGGTCTGGACCTCGGACCCGAAGCTCTCCATCGTGCGCGACGCGGCCAAGCGCACGCTGACGGCGGGCGGTTTGGGCTCGGTGGGCGAGAAGGCAGCCTCGGCGCTCGCCGACTTCGTGATCCTCGACATGTTCGCCACAGTCTGCACGGACCGGGCGAGCATCAAGGACGCGATGGCGGTGGCCGACCGCCAGGCGCGGCGCATCTACCGCTAGGGCGCGCGGGCGGGGGCAGGCGGGCATGGCTCTGAACTGGACGGAGCTGCGCATGAACCGGAACTGGCTTGGGTTCTGGTTCATGCTGCCTGCCGCCGCGTTTCTCATCGCGTTCCTCGTCTACCCGCTCGGCCTGGGCATCTGGCTGTCGTTCACCGACGCGCGCATCGGCACACCGGGCAAGTTCATCGGTTTGGAGAACTACGAGTGGATCATCGGCGACTCGAAGTTCCAGACCGCCGTTTTCTTCACGCTGCTTTACACCTTCGTCGCCAGCGTGTTCAAGTTCGCCATCGGTCTGTACCTGGCGCTGCTGCTCAATCAGAACATGCCGTTCAAGGCGATCATGCGGGCGATCATCCTCATCCCGTTCATCGTGCCGACGGTGCTCTCGGCGATCGCCTTCTGGTGGATCTACGACCCGCAGTTCTCGATCATCTCCTGGTCGCTGAAGCAGCTCGGCTGGATCGAGGGCAACATCGACTTCCTCGGCGATCCGTGGAACGCGCGCTGGAGCGTGATCTTCGCCAACGTCTGGCGCGGCGTGCCGTTCATCGCGATATCGCTTCTCGCCGGCCTGCAGACCGTGCCGCCGTCGCTGTATGAGGCGGCGACGCTCGACGGTGCGTCGCCCTGGCAGATGTTCGTGCGCATCACCTACCCACTGCTCACGCCGATCATCGCGGTGGTGATGACCTTCTCGGTGCTGTTCACCTTCACCGATTTCCAGCTGATCAAGGTGCTCACCAACGGCGGCCCGGCCGGGGCCACCGAGCTGATGGCCACCATGTCCTACAACACCGCGATCCTCGGCTCGCGCATCGGCGAGGGTGCGGCGGTGTCCACGGCGATGGTCCCGTTCCTGCTCGCCGCAATCATGTTCTCCTGGTTCGGCCTGCAGCGGCGCAAGTGGCAGCAAGGCGATAGCGATGACTGATCCAAAGAGTACGCTGGCAGGCGGCGATGAGTCGGAGGGCATGAGCTACCTGTCGACGCTGCCGCGGCGCCTGGTGACGCTGTACCTGCCGCTGTCGATTATCGTGATCGTGCTGCTGTTCCCGTTTTACTGGATGACGGTGACCGCGGTGAAGCCGAAGGAACATTTGCTCGACCTCGAAACGCACAACCCGTTCTGGACGGTGAGCCCGACGCTCGAGCACATCAACGACCTGCTGTTCAAGACCGACTATCCGCTGTGGCTGTGGAACACCATGTTCATCGCGGTGTCGGCAACCATCCTGTCGCTGATTGCCAGCGTGTTCGCCGCCTACGCCATCGTGCGCATCCGCTACCGCGGCGCGCAGACCGCCGGCGGCCTCATCTTCCTCGCCTACCTGGTGCCGCCTTCGATTCTGTTCATCCCGCTCTCCACCGTGGTATTCCAGTACGGCCTGTTCGATACGCCCTTCGCGCTGATTCTCACCTATCCGACGATCCTGATCCCGTTCTCGACGTGGCTCCTGATGGGCTACTTCAAGACCATCCCGTACGAGCTCGAGGAGTGTGCGCTGATCGACGGCGCCACGCGCTGGCAGATCCTGTGGAAGATCGTGCTGCCGCTCGCCATCCCCGGGCTGATCTCGGCGGCGATCTTCAGCCTGACGCTGTGCTGGAACGAGTTCATCTATGCGCTGACCTTCATCAACTCGACCGAGAAGAAGACCGTGCCGGTGGCGATCCTGTCCGCGTTCACCGACGGCGACCAGTACCGCTGGGGCTCGCTCATGGCGGGCGCGCTGGTGGGCTCGCTGCCGCTCGTCATCCTGTACGCGTTCTTCGTAGAACACTACGTTTCTGCCATGACTGGAGCCGTCAAGGAATGAACCAACTCGACCTGAAGGGCCGCACCGCCATCGTCACCGGCGGACTGATCGGCATCGGCGCGGCGATCGTCAAGCGCCTCGAAGCCTCGGGCGCCAAGGTGCGCATCTGGGACGTGGGCGACAAGGCCGACCCGGTGGACGTGACCGACCAGAAGGCGATCGAGCGCGCCACGGCGAAGGCGCTGGCCGAGCTCGGCAAGATCGACATCCTGGTCAACAACGCCGGCATCGCCGGCCCGACCGTGCCGGTCACCGAGTACCCGGTGGCGGAATGGAAGCGGGTCATCGACATCGACCTGAACGGCCCGTTCCTGTGCTGCCGCGCCGTGGTGCCCCACATGGTGAAGGCGAAGTACGGCCGTATCATCAACATCGCCTCGATCGCCGGCAAGGAAGGCAACCCCAACGCGGCGGCCTACGCGGCGGCCAAGGGCGGCGTCATCGCCTTCACCAAGGCGCTCGGCAAGGAGCTCGCCAAGACCGGCGTGCTCGTCAACTGCATCACCCCGGCGGCGGCGCAGACCGCGATCCTCGACCAGGTGACGCCCGAGTTCGCGCAGTTCATGCTCTCCAAGATCCCGATGGGGCGCTTCGTGACGGTGGACGAGATCGCGGCGATGGCCTGCTGGCTCGCGACCGAGGACTGCTCGTTCACCACCGCGGGCGTGTTCGACATTTCCGGCGGAAGGGCAACGTACTGACATGGCGAAAAAGAAAGTCATCCCCCTTCGCAGCGTGCAATGGTTCGGCCGCCAGGACATCTACGGCTTCATCTACCGCAGCTGGACCAAGAACCGCGGTATCCCGCAGGACCAGTTCGACGGCCGGCCGGTGATCGGCATCTGCAACACGTACTCGGAGCTCGTGCCCTGCAACTCGCACTTCCGCACCATCGCCGAGCACGTCAAGGCGGGAGTGCTCGAGGCGGGCGGCTTCCCGCTGGAGTTCCCGGTGATGTCGCTCGGCGAGACGCTGCTGCGTCCTACGGCGATGCTGTATCGCAACCTCGCCAGCATGGACGTCGAGGAGTCGATCCGCGCCAATCCCCTGGACGGCGTGGTGCTGCTGGTCGGCTGCGACAAGACGACGCCCTCGCTCCTCATGGGCGCCGCCAGCGTCGACCTGCCGACGGTGGCGGTCTCGGGCGGGCCGATGCTCTCGGGCAAATACCGCGGCACCGACATCGGCTCGGGCACCAACACCTGGTCGATGTCGGAGGAGCTGCGCGCGGGCAAGATCACGCTCGAGGAGTTCCACGAGGCCGAGTCCTGCATGCACCGCTCGCACGGGCACTGCATGACGATGGGCACGGCTTCCACCATGGCCTCGATGGTCGAGTCGCTCGGCGTCGGCATGCCGGGGAACGCCGCCATTCCCGCGGTGGATGCGCGCAGGAACGTCCTCGCGCGCATGGCGGGGCGGCGCGCAGTCGAGATGGTTAAGGAGAACCTGCAGCTCTCGAAGATCCTCACCAAGCAGGCGTTCGAGAACGCGATCCGCGTCAACGCGGCGATCGGCGGCTCGACCAACGCCGTGATCCACCTCATCGCCATCGCGCGGCGCATCGGCGTCGACCTCAAGCTCGCCGACTGGGACTGGCTCGGGCGCGGCGTGCACACGCTCCTCAACCTCATGCCCTCCGGCAAGTACCTGATGGAGGATTTCTACTACGCGGGCGGGCTGCCGGCGGTAATCCGCGAGCTGGGCGAAGCCGGCAAGCTGCACAAGAACGCGCCCACCGTGAACGGCCGCACGCTGTGGGAGAACAATAAGGACGCGCCGTGCTGGAACCGCGACGTAATCCACACCTTCAGGAAGCCGTTCAAGAAGGACACCGGCATCGCCGTGCTGCGCGGCAACCTGTGCCCCGACGGCGCCATCATCAAGCCCTCGGCGGCGACGCCCAAGCTCCTCAAGCACCGCGGCCGCGCCGTGGTATTCGAGAACATCGAGGACTTCCACAAGCGGATCGACGATCCGAACCTCGACATCGACGCCAAGTGCATCATGGTGCTGAAGAACTGCGGGCCGAAGGGGTACCCGGGCATGGCCGAGGTGGGCAACATGCCGCTCGCGCCCAAGCTCCTGAAGAAGGGCATCACCGACATGGTGCGCATCTCGGACGCGAGGATGAGCGGCACCGCCTACGGCACCGTGGTGCTGCACGTGGCGCCGGAGGCCGCCGCGGGCGGCACGCTCGCGCTGGTGGAAAATGGCGACATGATCGAGCTCGACGTCGCCAAGCGCCGGTTGCAGCTCCTCGTTTCGCCGAAGGTGCTGGCGAAGCGGCGCGCACAGTGGAAGAAACCCAAAGCACCGCTCGCGCGCGGCTACTGGAAGCTGTACTTCGACCACGTGCTGCAGGCGCCCGAAGGCGCCGACCTCGATTTCCTCGTCGGCCAGAGCGGCGGCTTCGTTCCCAGAGACAACCACTGAGGAGGCGCGACATGCTGCAAGCCGCCGAACTCACCATCCGTTTGCATCCCGAGGACGACGTCGTCATCGCGCGCGTCGAGATTCCCGCCGGCACGCTGGTGCAAAAGGAGAACGTGCGCGCCGGGGCGATGATCCCGGCCGGGCACAAGCTCGCCACGCGCGCCATCGAGCCCGGCAAGGCGGTGCGCCGCTACAACCAGGTCATCGGCTTCGCCACCCAGGCGATCCGCCCGGGCGATCACGTGCATGTGCACAACCTCGCCATGGGCGAGTTCGAGCGCGACTACGCCTTTTGCGCCGGCGTGAAGCCGATCGAGTACGCGCAGCCGCCCGCCACCTTCCAGGGCATCGTGCGATCCGACGGCCGCGTCGCCACGCGCAACTACATCGGCATCCTCACCAGCGTGAACTGCTCGGCGACCGTGGCGCGCATGGTGGCCGATCACTTCAGGAACAACCTCGCCGACTATCCGAACGTGGACGGGGTGGTGGCGCTCACGCACAAGACCGGCTGCGGCATGGCCTCCGAAGGCGAGGGCATGGAGCTGCTGCGCCGCACGCTCACCGGCTACGCGCAGCATCCGAACTTCTACGCCACGGTGAGCATCGGCCTGGGCTGCGAGGCGAACCAGCTCAACACCTGGATGGGCAGCGCCAAGCTGAAGGTCAACGAGAAGCTCCAGGCCTTCACCATCCAGGAAAAGGGCGGCACCACCAAGGCGGTGAAGGACGGCATCGCGCGCATCAAGGCGCTGCTGCCGGAAGCGAACAAGGTGAAGCGCGAGCCCGTGCCCGCGAGCCACCTGATCCTCGGCCTCGAATGCGGCGGCTCGGACGGCTACTCGGGCATCAGCGCCAATCCCGCGCTCGGCGCGGCGGCGGACCTCCTGGTACGCAACGGCGGCACGCCGATCCTCTCCGAGACGCCCGAGGTGTACGGCGCCGAGCACCTGCTCACGCGCCGCGCGGTGTCGCGCGAGGTGGGCGAGAAGCTGCTGGCGCGCATCCGTTGGTGGGAGGACTACACCCGGCGCAACAACATGGAGATGAACAACAACCCCTCGCCCGGCAACAAGGCGGGCGGGCTGACCACGATCCTGGAAAAGTCCCTCGGCGCCGCGGCCAAGGGCGGCACCATGAACCTGACGGACGTGTACCAGTTCGCCGAGAAGGTGACGGCCAAGGGGTTCGTGTTCATGGATACGCCCGGCTACGACCCGGTTTCGGTCACGGGCCACGTCGCGGGCGGCGCCAACGTCGTGTGCTTCACCACGGGCCGCGGCTCGGTCTATGGCTGCAAGCCCTCGCCCTCGCTCAAGCTCGCCACCAACACGCGCCTCTACCAGCACATGGAAGAGGACATGGACGTGAACTGCGGCACCATCGTCGACGGCACGGAGACCGTGGAGCAGGTCGGCGCGCGCATCTTCAAGCTGATCCTGGAGACCGCGTCGGGCAGGCGCACCAAGTCGGAAGCACTGGGCTTCGGAGAGGACGAGTTCGCGCCCTGGGTCGTGGGCGCGACGATGTGACCGGGCGCTCGCGCGCCTTCGCGTACGCCGGTTCGGCGCTGGTCCTGGTCCTGCTCGCGGCGCTGGCCTTTGCGCTCGGGCGCTTCCCGATTTCGCTCAGCGAGCTCCTGCAGATCGCCGCCAACAAGCTCTTCGGCACGGACTACGCCGTCGCCCCGTCGGCCGAAACCGTGGTGCTGCAGGTGCGCGGGCCGCGCATCCTGGCCGCGCTCCTCGTCGGCGCGGCGCTCGCCGCCGCCGGCACCGCTTACCAGGGCATGTTCCGCAATCCCCTCGTCTCGCCCGATATCCTCGGCGTCTCGGCCGGCGCGGCGCTCGGCGCGGTGCTCGGCATCTTCTTCTCGCAGAGCGCGCTCGTGATCCAGCTCGGCGCCTTCGCCGGGGGCCTTGCCGCCGTGGGCCTGGTGTACGCGGTGGGCGCGAACGTGCGCCGCCACGACCCGATCCTGTCGTTGATCCTCGCCGGCATCGTCCTCGGCACGCTGCTCGGGGCGCTGATCGCGCTGCTCAAGTACCTCGCCGACCCCTACAACCAGCTGCCGGCGATCACCTACTGGCTGCTCGGCAGTCTCGCCGCCGTCTCGCCGGGCGACCTGGCGCTCGCGGCGCCCTTCGCCCTCGCCGGACTGGTGCCGCTCTATCTCCTGCGCTGGCGCATGAACCTGCTTTCGCTCTCCGACGACGAGGCGCGCGCGCTCGGCGTGCCGGTGGCGCGCCTGCGCATCGCGGTGGTATGCGCGGCGACGCTGATGACGGCGGCCGCGGTGGCGATCTCCGGCATCATCGGCTGGGTCGGGCTGCTCATCCCGCACGCCGCGCGCATGCTCATCGGCCCCGAGTTCTCGCGCCTGCTGCCGCTGTCCATGGTGCTCGGCGCGGCTTTCCTGCTCGCCGTGGACACGCTCGCTCGCACGGTGGCGCCGATCGAGATTCCTCCCGGGGTGCTCACCGCGCTCATCGGCACGCCGTTCTTCCTGTGGCTCTTCGCCACCGCGAGGCGCGCATGGCAGTGAGGGTGCAGGCACGCCAGCTCGGCTACGGCTATCCGGGGCGGCCGGTGGGCCGCGATCTCGAGCTCGAGCTCGGCGCCGGCGAGGTGCTGTGCGTGCTCGGGCCGAACGGCGGCGGCAAGACGACGCTCTTTCGCACGATCCTCGGCCTGCTCGCCGCGCAGGCGGGCGAGGTGCGCCTGGAGGGGCAGCCACTCGAGGCGCTCGCCCGAAGCGAGGTCGCGCGCCGCGTGGGCTACGTGCCGCAGGGCCACGTCGCCCAGTTCGCATTCACGGTGCGCGACGTGGTGCTGATGGGGCGCACGGCGCACGTCGGCCTGTTCGCCGCGCCCGGCGCCGCCGACCGCGAAGCCGCGGAGCGCGCGATCGAGGCGCTCGGCATCGGCGCGCTCGCCGAGCGCGTGGTCACGGAGCTCTCCGGCGGCGAGCGCCAGCTCACCATGATCGCGCGCGCGCTGGCGCAGGGCGCGCGCGCGCTGGTGCTCGACGAGCCCACCGCGAGCCTCGACTTCGGCAACCAGGTGCGCGTGCTGCGCGAGATCCGGCGCCTCGCCGCCGAGGGCTACGCGGTGGTGTTCTCCTCGCACGACCCGAGCCAGGCGTTCCTCGCCGCGAGCCGCGTGCTGCTGCTCGCGCGGGGCGGCGCGTTGCGCCAGGGGACACCCGCCGAGGTCATTACGGCGGAGAACCTGCGCCTGGTGTACGGCGTCGAAGTGCACGTTGCGCCGCTCGACGGCACCAGCGTGTGCCTGCCGGTGCTCTAGCGCGCGGCGAAAGGATTGTCGCGCTCGCCGCCCAGGGGCCCGTAGAACATCACCCAGGTGGCGAAGTCGCCGCTCAGCTCCTCGAAGCGGTGCTCCATGCCCGCGGGCACGAACAGCAGGTCGCCCGTGCCCACGGCGACGCGCTCGCTGCCGCGCACGAAAGCGGCGCGGCCGCTCGCCACAACGTAGACCTCGTCGCGATCGTGCGGCGTCTGCGGGTCCGAGCCGCGCGGCGCGTACCAGCGCACCTCGAGGCTGCCGTTCCTCAGGATCTCGGCTGAGCGCCGCCCGTCGGGGATGGGGGCGGCGGCCGCGTCGCGCGTCGTCGCGTGCCAGGAGTGCTTCATGCAGAATCCGAGTATGCATGAAAAGCCCGGGCGCGTAGCGCGCTTCCATACCGAGAACCCGTTGCGTGCCGGCGGCGTTTCGCTCCTGCCCGAGGATGCGGCACATCATGCCGTGCACGTGCTGCGCCTGCGGCTCGGGGACGAGGTGGTCCTGTTCAACGGCCGCGGCGGCGAGTACGCGGGACGCATCGCAGCCATGGACCGCCTGCGCGTCACGGTCGATGTGCTCCAGCACCTGCCGCTGGAGCGCGAATCGCCACTCGCCGTAACCCTGGTGCAGGGCGTGTCCGCGGGCGAGAAGATGGATTTCACCGTGCAGAAGGCGACCGAGCTCGGCGTTGCCGCGCTGCAGCCGGTGCTCGCCGCGCGCTCGACCGGGCGCATCAGCGGCGAGCGCGCGGAGCTGAAGCGCGCGCACTGGCGTCGCGTGGCGATCGCCGCGTGCGAGCAGTGCGGCCGCAACCGCATCCCCGAAGTGCTGCCGGTGCTGGCGCTCGCCGAGTACTGCCGCGTGCCCACTGCCGGCGGCATGCGCCTGCTGCTCTCGCCGCCGGCGCAGCTCGGGCTGCGCGAGGCCGCCGCGCGGCTCGACGGCGCCGCCACGCTCGCCTCGGGACCCGAAGCGGGCTTCATCGCGGAGGAGGAAGCGATGCTGGTGGAGGCCGGCTTCGTGCCGGTGCGGCTCGGGCCGCGGGTGCTGCGCACCGAAACCGCCGCCATCGCGGCGCTGGCCGCGCTCAACGCCCTCGCGGGCGATTTCTGAGCCTTGCCTTAGAATCGCGCGCGAGCCCATGACCGCGCCCGTCAAGCCCGAAGAGTTCGTCCGCTGGCTCCGCCAGACGGCGCCCTACCTGCACGCCTTCGGCGGGCGCACCTTCGTCATCGGCTTCGGCGGCGAGCTGATCACCGAGCGCGCGCGTTTCGCGCAGTTCATCCAGGACGTGAACCTGCTCGCCGCGCTCGACATCCGCCTGGTGCTGGTGCACGGCGCGCGCCCGCAGATCGAGGCGGAAATGAAGGCGAAAGGGCTGCGCTCGCGCTACGCCAGGGGCCTGCGCGTCACCGACGCGCAGGCGCTGACCGCCGTGAAGCACGCGACGGGCGCGCTGCGCGTGGAGATCGAGGCGCTGCTTTCGCAGGGCCTGCCCAGCTCGCCGATGGCCGGCGCCGAGATCCGCGTCGCCTCGGGCAACTACATCGCCGCGCAGCCGATCGGCGTGCTCGACGGCATCGACTACCAGTTCACCGGCCTCGTGCGCAAGGTCGACGCGATCGCCATCGCTCGGCGCCTGGAGGCGGGCGAAGTGGTGCTGGTGCCGCACATCGGCTACTCGCCCACGGGAGAGGTCTTCAACCTGTCGTGGGAGGACGTGGCCCAGAACGTCGCCGCCGCCCTCGGCGCGGACAAGCTGCTGCTGTTCGTCGATCGCCTGCCCGCGGATCGCAAGGGCACGGTGATCGGCGAGATGACGGCGCGCGAAGCCGAAGCGCTGCTGAAGAAGAAGTCCGACCTCGGCGCGCAGGCGGCGGGCGCGCTGCGCCACGCGCTGGCCGCGCTCGCCGCGGGCGTGAGGCGCGCGCACCTGATCTCGCGGCGCACGGCCGGGGCGACGCTGCTCGAGCTGTTCACGCACTCGGGCGTCGGCACCATGATCACCGCCGAGCCCCTGCAGCGTCTGCGCGAGGCGCGCATCGAGGACGTCGGCAGCATCCTCGGCCTGATCGAGCCGCTGGAGGCCGACGGCACGCTGGTGAAGCGCGGCCGCGAGCGCCTGGAGCGCGAGATCGCCAACTTCGTCGTGCTCGAGCACGACGGCACGATCCTCGGCTGCGCGGCGATCTATCCGCTGCCGGAAAAGAGCGCCGAGCTCGCCTGCCTGGCGGTGGCGCCGGATGCGCGCGATACGGGCCATGGCGAGCGTCTGCTGCAGGCGTGCCAGGCGCGCGCGCGCACGATGAAAGTGCGGCGCCTGTTCGCGCTCACCACGCGCGCGGCGCACTGGTTTCTCGCGCAGGGCTTCAAGGCCGCGGACCCTGCGGCGCTGCCCGGCGAGCGCCAGGCGCTCTATAATTGGAAGCGCGGCTCCAAGGTGTTCCTCAAGCGGATCTAGATCGGACCTTCCACGTCATGACAAGAACGGTGAAATGCATCAAGCTCGGCCGCGAGGCCGACGGCCTCGATTTCCCGCCCTACCCGGGCGAGCTCGGCAAGCGCATCTTCGAGAACGTGTCGAAGGAAGCCTGGGCGCAGTGGCTCAAGCACCAGACCATGCTGGTGAACGAGAACCGGCTCAATCTCGCCGACATCAAGGCGCGCAAGTACCTGGCCGAGCAGATGGAGAAGCACTTCTTCGGCGAAGGCGCCGACACCGCTTCGGGGTACGTGCCGCCGACCAAGTAAATGGGGACAGACCTCATTTTCCTCGCTTGCGCCTGGTGCGCAGCTGGGAAAATGAGGTCTGTCCCCATTTACTGCAGGATTTCCTTCTCCACCTCTTCGATCGCGGTGTGGCGCACGTCGCGCCCCTTGACCATGTAGATCACGTACTCGGCCATGTTCTTCGAGTGGTCGCCGATGCGCTCGATGGCCTTGGCGATGAACAGGATCTCGAGCGAGCGCGTGATGGTGCGCGGATCCTCCATCATGAAGGTGATCAACTGGCGCATGATGGCGCGAAAGGCATCGTCCACCTCATGGTCCAGCTTCACCACGCGCATCGCCTCCGACACGTCGAGGCGCGCAAACGCGTCGAGCGACTGGCGCAGCATCGACAGCGCCCGCTCGGCCACCGGCGACAGGTCCATGCGCGGCATGTGCTGGCGCCCGGCGGTGTGGATGAGCTTCGCCATGCGCCCGATCTTTTCCGCCTCGTCGCCGATCCGCTCCAGGTCGGTGATGGTCTTGATGACGGTGATCAGGAGGCGCAGGTCGACGGCGGCCGGCTGGCGGCGCGCGATGATGTGGCTGCACAGCTCGTCGAGCTCGACCTCCATGGCGTTGACGCGGTGGTCGTCGGCGATCACCTTGTCGATCTGCGCCATGTCGCCGGCGGCCAGGGCCTCCATGGCGCGGATGATCTGCTCCTCCACCAGCCCGCCCATCTGCAGCACGCGCGAGCGCACGCTTTCCAGCTCGGCGTCGAATTGCTTGGAGGTATGCTCGTTCATCGCCGCTCAGCCTGTCATGTTGATATGACCGGGATGTTACGCCCGTCCGGCGCGAAGCGTGCGCACCCCACCCGCCTCCGCCAGCAGCAGCAGGTCGGCCGGCCGCCGCGCGAAGAGGCCGTTCGTGACTACGCCGGCGATGTTGTTGAGGTCCGCTTCCAGGCGCGGCGGATCCATGATCGTCAGACCGCGGCAATCGATGACCAGATTGCCGTTGTCGGTCTTGAAGCCTTCGCGCAACTCGGGCCGGCCGCCCAGCCTGAGCAGCTCGCGCCCCACGTGGCTGCGCGCCATCGGGATCACTTCCACCGGCAGCGGGAACTTGCCGAGGACGCCGACCAGCTTGGAGGCGTCGCAGATGCATACGAAGGTCTTCGCCACGGCAGCGGTGATCTTCTCGCGCGTCAGCGCGCCGCCGCCGCCCTTCACCATGTAGAGGTGCTCGTTCACTTCGTCGGCGCCGTCCACGTACACCGGCAGCTCGTCCACCGAATTCAGGTCGAAAACGCGGATGCCGTGCTTCTTCAGGCGCGCGGCGCTCGCCTCGGATGCCGCTACCGCGCCCTCAATGCGGCCCTTCATGCCGGCGAGCGCGTCGATGAAGAAGTTGACCGTGGAGCCCGAGCCGACGCCCACCACCGTGTCCTCGACCACGTACTTGAGCGCCTCGCGCGCGACGAGCTGCTTCAGTTCGTCCTGCGTCATTTTTTCTTCTGCGGCGGCAGGTCGGTGCACACGCCTTCGAACAGCTCCGCCGCCATGCCGATCGACTCCGACACCGTCGGATGCGGGTGGACGGTCTTGCCGATATCGGTGGCGTCGGCGCCCATCTCCACGGCAAGCGCCAGCTCGCTGATCAGGTCGCCTGCGCCCGTGCCGACGATGCCGCCGCCGAGGAGGCGGTGCGAATCCGCATCGAAGATC
>JAOUGZ010000683.1 GCA_029865405.1 Betaproteobacteria bacterium | reverse complement strand
AGCTCTGGGCGAAGCTAGTGGTGAACTGCGCCTACAACGCGCTTTCCGCCATCACGCAGCTGCCCTACGGGAAGATGATCGCGGGGCCGGGCATTCGCGACGTCATGCGCGACGTGGTCGAGGAAACGCTCGCGGTGGCGAAGGCGAGCGGCGTCGTCATGGCGCCCGGCCTGCTCGAGCGCACCTACGCGATCGCCGAAGCCATGCCCACGCAGTTCTCCTCCACCGCGCAGGACCTCGCGCGCGGCAAGCCGACGGAGATCGAGCACCTCAACGGCTTCGTGGTGCGCCGCGGCGCGGCGCGCGGCGTGCCGACGCCCGCAAACCGCGCCCTTACCGCCCTGGTGCGGCTGCTCGAGTCGAAGTGATCAGTTCGGCGTGAGGATGTGGATCACGCGCCCGGCGATCATGTCCTTCACTTTCGCCGCGTAGGCCGCCATGTGCGCCGCGGCGGCATGCGCCTTCAGCGCCTCCATGCTCTCCCACTTCTCGATGAAGACGAAGGTGTCGGCGCCGTACTTGGTCTGCATCGGCAGCGCCGGATCCGCATCGACGGCGGTCGCATACTCGATGCAGCCCTTTTCGGCGCGCACGGCGGCGAGGTTGGCGCGCGCGTGCTGCAGGATGCTGTCGCGCATGCCGGGCTTGGCGGTGATGACGGCAATGACATGAACCATTCGATCTCTCCTCTCAGTCGACCCTGGTGAGTTTTTGCAGCGAGCGCAGGCCGTTCGGGATGCCGCGCTCCGGATACAGGCGCGGAAACTCGGTGTAGCTCACCTCGCCGACGTAGATGTCGCCACGCGAATCGACCGCCAGGCCGTGCGGCGCGATGAACTTTCCGGTCTCCAGTCCCGGGCCCTCCTCGCCGCCCAAACGCGCGACGAGCTTGCCCTCGCGATCGACGATCGACAGCCGCGGCCCGAGGTTGGGATGGTTGCGGTTGATGGCCATGCCGGGCCCGAGCTCGCCGATGATGAACTGCAGGTTCTTCCCGCGGCAGCAGTACAGGCCGCAGGGCCGGTGCAGGTTGTTCCATTGCGTCTCGTACTTGCCGTTGGCGTCGAACACCTGCACGCGGTGATTCTCGCGATCGGCCACGTACACCCAGCCGTCGGCGTCGGTGACGATGTTGTGCACGACGTTGAACTGCCCTGGATCCGAGCCCGGCTCGCCCCAGGAAAGCAGCCGCTTGCCGTCGGGCGAATACTTGTGCACTTTCGCGTTGCCGTAGCCGTCGCTCACGTAGATCTCGCCCCTGGGCGAGAGCGCGGTGTGCGTGCAGCGGTGAAAGGGCTTGCCGCTCATGAACGGCGCGGGCTTGCCCGGCACGCCGAGCTCGAGCAGCACCTTGCCATCGGGGGCGCACTTGCGCACGAAGTGCCCGCCATCGTCGGTGAGGTACAGCGTGTCGTCGACGTCGATGTGCAGGCCGTGCGCGCGGGGATAGCTGCCTTCGCCCCAGGAGCGCAGGAAATTGCCGTCGCGGTCGAAGACGATCATCGGGTGCTCGCCGCGGTTGAAGACGTAGACCTGGTCCTTGCGGTCGCAGGCCACCGCGGCCACGTCCTTGAACGCCCAGCCCTCGGGCAGCTTCGCCCAGTCCTCCACCACGCGGTAGCGGTGCTCGCCGTTGCCCAGAACGATCGACATCATGATTCCTATAGAAAAATGGGGTCTGTCCCCAATTAAAGTACGAACGCCTCGTGCACCGCGCTTTGCACGGCGCCGCCCATCACCGGGCCGCCGCCCGCCACGCAGATCACGTCGCCCACCGCTGCGGCGCCCAGCCCGTGGCGCGGCGTGAGCATCGGCGCGTAGGATTCCCAGCGGTCGGTGGCCGGATCGTAGCCTTCGTTCTGGCCGTAGACGCGGTCGGTGCCCTCGCCGCCCATGACGAAGACTCTGTCGCGGTAAAGCACCGCGCCGTGCCCGGAGCGCGCGGTGGGCAGCGGCCGGCGCGCCTCCCAGGCGTCCTTCTTCACGTCGTAGGCATGGTGCAGGTTGGAATTGGTGTGGAAGGAGTCGACGCGCCCGCCGATGACATGGATCGCGCCGTTGACCACGAGCGTGCCCGTGTGATCGCGTCCCGTCGGCATCGGCGCGCGCCTGTCCCAGCGATCGGCCTTCGGGTCGTAGGCGAGATGCCAGTCGACGGACTTCTTCGCCGGAATCGTGTCGCCCACCGCGCCGCCGAT
>JAOUGZ010000682.1 GCA_029865405.1 Betaproteobacteria bacterium | reverse complement strand
GGCACAGGGGGCAGGGGTCCTGGCCCTGGAAGTACTGCAGGTAATAGCCGGTGCCGAGGAGGCCGGCGCACGCGAGCGCGCCTGCGAGGGCCATCTGCCTGAACGTGATCTGTGAAAGCGTCATGGTGCGATTCTAGGGCCGGCGCATCGTTCCTGGAAAGACGCACGCCGCAGAACGCGCCCCGGCCGACACCAATTGCGTCGCCATCTGCTCGCACTCGCGCCGCAGCGTCGCCGGTGGCCCTTGCATGGCGAGGCGCGCCCCCGGCGCGACCACCACGTGCACCGGCACCGCGTCACCCATGAGGAGCTGCAGCTCGAGGCCGTGCAGCTCGCGCTCGCAGCGCGCGTACGCGACCGTGCATTGCCGGCAAGCGGCTTTTATCGGTGCGAGGAACCGGTCGTTCGCCTTGCCGCACGCATCGCGCGCAGCGGTGCGATCCTGCACCAGGAGAAAGGTATAGCCGTCCGACGAAACGAGCTTCGACACCGGGAAGTAGTGCTGGTTGGCGACGTGGTAGCGCGCCAGCACCGCGCCCGCGCCGAGCAGCACGAGGATGATCAGCGCCTTGCGCATGTCAGTAGCACGGCGTCCACGCCGCCGGCTTGTCCCAGACGATGTCGCCCGCCTGCAGCTCGACGCCCGCCACGACCTGGCGGTTGCCCGGCTGGTCGATGCGCACGCCCACCTGCGCGCCCGAGACGCCCACCACCACGCCGCGGATCCACTCGGAGAGCGCGATGCCGACCGGCATCTCGCGGCACACGGACTGGCCCTCGCGGCCAACCGCCTTCATCGCTTCCTCCGTGAACTTGCGCTGCGCGAGCATCATCGGCGTGGCGTAGCCGGCGATCTGGTCCTCCTTCCACGGCCCGCGGTACACGTCGCCCGTGGGCCAGCGGTACGTGCCTTCGCCGTGGCGCCTGTCGTTCAGGTAGTCGCCTTCATAGCTCTCGCCGCGCCACGGCCCGCGGCCCCAGCTGTATTTTCCCCGGCCTGCCTTCACGTCGTCGAGAAACGCGCCCTCGTAGCGATCGCCGTTCGGCCAGATCTTCACGCCGTGGCCGTGTTTCCTGCCCCCCCTGAAGCCGCCCTCGTACGCGGCGATGCCGCTTGCGCGGCCCTCGCCCTCGGCGAGGCCGTTCACGCAGGGGCCGGTGTAGGCGGATTGGAGCTCGGGGTCGAGGACTTTGCAGTCCTGGCCCTGGCCTGCGGCGTTCGAGCAGGCGACGAAGATCAGCGCGGCGAAGAAGCGCCGGCAGTACAAAACGATCTCGTGTTTTTTGGCCGGATGAATCTCCCGGCCAAAAAACACGAGACCATGGAGCTCTGATCGGAGGCTCCGACGCGTTCTCATCGCTTCAAAACTCCCACGCCACCGTCACATTATTCAACCCCACCCCCAGGCGAGGCGCGTTCTTGCGCAATCTTGCATCGCGCCGCGCCTCCCAGGCGATGCTGCCCAGCCAGTAGCCGAGGAGCGACCCCGCTACGGTATCCGAGACCCAGTGCTCGCGGCTGCCGGCACGCGCGGCGTTGGTGAGGGCGGCGAGGCCGTAGAGCCAGGGCATGCCGAACTCCTTGGCGTAGGGGGTTACCGCGGCCCACATGAGCGCCGCGTGACGCGACGGGAAGCTGTGGTTGCGGTCTTCAGAGCTGAAGGCATCGAACTCGCCCGAGCCGAGGCCCGCGTCCGGCCGCGCGCGGCCCACCGAGCGTTTGAGGATCTCGCTCCCGGCGAAGGCGAGCGCGCCCGCCTCGAGCGCGGCGACGCCCGCGTCCGAGAGCCGCGGGCGCGACTCGTCCAGCGCGAACACGCCCGAGAGGCCGAGCGCGGCGATCGGCAGCGCGTCGCCCCACTTCACGCCGCGCTGCAGCCAGCGCTCGTCGGCGTGGCGCGCGGCGTACCGGTCGATGGGTTTGTCGAGCGCCGCCGAGGCGAGGACCAGCCCCGTGCCGAGCGCGAGCGCATCCACCCAACTCGTCTCCGCGCTAGCGCGGCCCATCGCGCGCGCATCATCGGCGAGGAAATCGGGCCAGCGCCGCGCGCCGAGCTCGGGCAGGGTGTAGTCGTCCTCCATGTCGCCGAAGCGCCTGAGGCCGTCGAGGTCGTGCCGGTCGAAGACGTTCGGTTCCATCAAGCGCGCGAGGTCGCCCGGCGAGACCACCATCTGGCCGACGTCGCGCGTCCAGGGCGC
>JAOUGZ010000139.1 GCA_029865405.1 Betaproteobacteria bacterium | reverse complement strand
TGCGCCCCCCACCGACAGCTGCTGAACGAGCGCCGGCCAGTCGCCATCGAATGCGGACTTGCGCATTGCGCCCGCACCGCTTTCGGCGCCCTGTGGTGACGCAGCCTGCTTTGCCTCGACCCCGGCCTCGGCAACTGCCTGCACGGGACGAAACGCCAGCATGCGTAGCAGCGTCATGACGAATCCCGCGTGCTCGTCCGGCGCAAGCGCCAGGTCGTCGCGTCCCTGCAGCGCAATCTGGTAGCACAGCTGCACCGTCTCTGCATCCATCTGCCGCCCAAGTCCGGCCAGCGCCTCGCGCCCCGGCTGCCCGGCGTCCTCGGCGTCCTCGGCGTCCGGCGCGGCGTGCAGGACTGCAAGCTTGAGCAGCAAGCCGGCAAGATCCTGCAGCGCCGAATCGAAGGACAGGCTGCGCGCCTGCATCTCGTCGGCGATGGACAGCAACTGCGCGCCGTCGCCCGCCCCCACGGCACCCAGCAGCCGAAGCAAATAGGTATCATCCACCGCGCCCAGCATGTCGCGCACGCTTTCCGTGGCGACCCTGCCGCCGCCGTGGGCGATCGCCTGGTCGAGCAGCGAGAGGGCGTCGCGCATGCTGCCGGCCGCGGCGCGGCCGATGAGCTGCAGTGCGTCCGGCTCGTATGCCACCTCCTCCGACTTGAGCAGGCCTGCAACGTGGCCGGCAATGGCGGCCGGCGGCATCTGCTTCAGGTTGAACTGCAGGCAGCGAGACAACACCGTCACCGGAATCTTCTGCGGATCCGTGGTGGCGAGGACGAATTTCAGGTGCTCCGGCGGCTCTTCGAGCGTCTTGAGCATCGCGTTGAACGCCGAATTCGAGAGCATGTGCACTTCGTCGATCACATACACCTTGAAGCGGCCGCGCGTCGGCGCGTACTGCGCCGTGTCCAGGAGCTGGCGCATTTCGTCGACTCGCGTGTTCGTCGCCGCGTCGACTTCCAGCAGATCGACGAAGCGCCCGCCGTCAATCTCCTCGCAGGCGCTGCAGCGCCCACAGGGTTCGGCGGTGATGCCGGTTTCACAGTTGAGGCACTTGGCGAGAATCCGCGCCAGCGTGGTCTTGCCCACGCCGCGCGTGCCCGTGAACAGGTAGGCGTGGTGCAGCCGCTTCTGCTCCAGAGCGTGGCGCAAGGCGCGCACCACGTGCTCCTGTCCCACCAGCGTAGAGAAGTTCCGCGGCCGCCACTTGCGCGCGAGGACCTGATAGGACATGCGTACGATTTTATCAGGGGGTCGAAGGGGGACCGCAGTCCCCTTCCGCGCGGCATGGGTGGCGAGCCCTACCCCCGGCACTTGCAGGATCCAGCTGTGGCTGCTTCCTTCCGGACCTGACCAGGTTCACCGGACTGCAATGCGGGGAGGCCCGCCGTTGATCGTGCACTGGCGGAGAGAGTGGGATTCGAACCCACGATACGCTATTAACGTATACACGCTTTCCAAGCGTGCGCCTTCAGCCGCTCGGCCATCTCTCCGCAACGCCGCTATTCTACTCTGCAGCATGTCCGCGCAGCCTCGCGCGGACTTCGCGCCGCGGCCCCGAGCCTAGAAGCCGATACGCTGCATCAGACGCGATATGCTCCTCGCGATCTCCCCTTCCAGCGGGAACGAGAGCATGCCCATCACGGTGTAGCCGAGCAGCCAGGGCATCAGGTAGAAGCGGATCATGAAGAAGAACCACGCCACGTACAGGGGCACGAGCGGCTGGATGAGGAACGCCGGCGTCACCGGCCGGAAGAGCTTGAGCAGCGGGTCGGTGGAGCGTACGAAGAAGCGCATGAAGAAGAACGTGCTGTTCTCCGGGAGGAAGATGCGCATCGCTGTACGCCCGATGAGCGTCCACATGATGATCCCCAGCACGTAGTCGAGGGCGAGAACCCAGAGAGGGATGGAAAAGGACATGGTTATCCGCGCTCAGGCGGAAATTGTAGAGCCTTGCAGGCGAAAAAAAACCGGGGCGAAGCTGCTTCGCCCCGGCTTGTCTGCTGCCGGCCGCGCTAGTGCGAGGACCCGAGGATCGTCTCACCCTTCGGAATGCGCACTTCGTCGACCATGTCCTGCGTCGCCTTGTCGGGTGCCGGCGTGAGCAGGGACACCACGACAATCAGCACGAGGCTCACGGCGGCGCCGACCATGCCGAAGCGCAGGTGATCCATGCCCCACCACGGCGCCATGCCGCCCGCGTAGACCATGTACAGGTACCACGAGCCCGCCCCCAGGCCACCGAGCATGCCGGCAATCGCCCCGGCCGCCGTGGCGCGCTTCCACCAGATGCCCAGCACCAGCGGGAAGAACAGGCCCGACATCGCGAAGCAGAACGCCCAGGCCACCGCGCCGAGAATTCCGGTGAGCCTGAGGCTCGCGACCAACGCGGCCGCGGCGCCGATCACGACCAGCAGGACGCGCGCCACGATCAGGCGGCGTTTCACGTCGGCCTTCGGGTCGATCATCTTGTAGTACAGATCGTGCGAGAGCGCATTGGCGATCGCGAGCAACAGGCCGTCGGCCGTGGACATCGCCGCCGCCATGCCGCCCGCGGCGACCAGGCCCGATATGACGTACGGCAAGCCCGCAATCTCGGGCGTTGCCAGTACGACAATGTCGGCGTTCATGAAGAACTCGTTGACCTGCACGATGCCGTCGCCGTTACTGTCGATCACCTTCAATCCGCCCACGGCAGCCCACTTCTGCACCCAGACGTGCGCGTTGACCTCCGCGAGCGACTTGCCGATGACGCTGGTCGCCAGATTCGGATCGAGCATCTGCAGCTTGGTGAATGTCGCCAGCGCGGGCGCGGTGAAGTACAGCAGGAAGATGAAGAACAGCGACCAGGCCACCGAAGCGCGCGCCGCCCTCACCGAGGGCGTCGTGAAGTAGCGCATCAGGATGTGCGGCAGCGAAGCCGTGCCGATCATCATGCACGCTACCAGCGTGGCGAAGCGCCAGTTGGCGACGAACGAATCGCCCGGCGCGTTGTGCTTGGTCACTAGCGCGCCCAAGCCGGCCACCTTCTCGGTCGGCAAGAGCACGCCGACCTGGTGCAACTGCTCGAGCTCGGCAATGCGCAGCACCGCGTCGCCGTACACGAACTGCGGAATCACGCCAAACCCCTGCTTGTTCGACATCCAGATAACCGGCACGAGGTAGGCGATGATCAGCACGATGTACTGCGCCACCTGCGTCCAGGTCACCGCGCGCATGCCGCCGAGCATCGAGCACAGCAGGATGCCCGCGAGGCCGAACCAGATGCCGACCTCGAACGGGACCAGCAAGGCGCGCGAGGCGATGGTGCCGGTGGCGTTGATCTGCGCCGTCACGTAGGTAAAGGACGCCACCACCAGGACGACGACCGCGGCCAGGCGCGCTGCATTGCCCCCGTAGCGCGTGCCGATAAAGTCGGGCACCGTGTAGCAGCCGAACTTGCGCAAGTAGGGCGCCATCAGCACCGCCACCAGCACGTAGCCGCCGGTCCAGCCCACCACGAAGGCGAGGTAGGGGTGACCGCCCAGGTAGATGCCGCCCGCCATGGCGACGAAGGATGCGCCGGACATCCAGTCCGCGGCGGTCGCCATGCCATTGAACACCGTCGGCACCTGGCGTCCCGCCACATAGTAGGCGTCGAGCTGCATGGTGCGCGAGAGCCAGCCGATCAGGGCGTAGATGAAAATCGTGAAGCCCACGAACAGCAGGCCGATCGTGTCCTCCTTGACTCCCATCTTCTCGGCGAGCGCCATCAGACCGACGAACAGCAAGAAGCCGCCCGTGTAGTAGCCGTAAATCTTGGGCAGGTTGTCGATGAACGAGCCCTGCATTCTGAACATAGCCATTGTTGGTCCCCTTTATTCCGTCTCGGCCATGCCGCACTCGACGTCGATCTTGTGCTGCTGCCACGAGAAGATGAACAGCTGTACGACGAAGGCCACGAGCGAACCCTGGGACGCCATGTAAAAGCCCAGCGGGAAATCCATGAATTTCACGGCGTTCAGATCCTTCGCGAACCAGTGCACCAGGTAGGAGAAGATGAACCAGATGATCATGTGCCAGATCATCAGCCTCCTGGTCCGCTGCCAGTGGACGACTCTGTTGGACGCTTCCGTGTTCATCGCATGCCCTCCTCTTTTATTGTCCCCTCGCCCGGCGTTGCCCGGGCCATGCTTTTACCGGCTGGCGGATTCTAGCCCATGTCAAAACCGGCCGCGCGCAAGCCCCGACGTTGGATAATGCGGCAGTGCACCCATCCCTTGCCCGGTGGTCCGAATCCCTGCAGCGCTGGTACCGGCGCTGGCGCCGGGCAGAGCCGATCCGCGACATCGTGACGCTGCGCGTCTTTCTGCAGACGCGCGCCAGCCACGTCGCACAGATGACGCTCTATGGCTACCTGCGCACGCGCGCGGGCACCCGCTTCCCCGAGCTCTTCGACAACGACGCGTTCATCGTTTCGATGAACATCGCCAAGTGGCATGTCTGGCTCGCCTGCCTGTCGGACCTCGCGGTGTATGCGGGCAGCGTGCTGCGGCGCAAGAGCGGGCTCCCCGCCGGGGAGGTCGGCGCGTTGATGCAGCGTATCGTCGCCGATCTGCTCAAGGAAACGGGAACCCCGGCCGAATCCGGTCCGGAGTTTGCGGCGCACGCGCAGCGCGTGCAGGCACGGCTCGCGCTGTGCGACTGGGCCGTGCCCGACAACGACGAGGCTGCCTTCGTCGAGAGTCCCACTGCCCTCGTCTACTGGGCGCCGATCGTCGATGATCTGAAGGCGCTCGATGCCGACATCGTGCGCAATTCGATCCGCTTCCGGTGGCATGAGGTGCGCCGCGAGCTGAGCCACAATCTCGATCCGGCGGCAGTACTGGCTTCCGCCGCCCCGTAGTTGGGACAAGCGATGCTAGCGGCGCTGTTTGCCCGCAGCTACTGGGGAAAACCCTAAGAAAGCCGCGCTGCACTGCAGCATGCGCTGCGGTGCAACAGCATTTCGCTTCAGCCCGGGTTTTGCATCATCAACTGCACAAGACCGGCCACCGAGTCCGCGCCCATCTTCTCCATCACCTTGGCACGATGGAATTCCACGGTCTTCACGCTGATGCCGAGCTCGTCGGCGATCACCTTGTTCAGCTTGCCTTCGATCACGCGCAGCATCACCTCGCGCTCGCGCTCTGTCAGCGCCGCCACGCGCCCGGCGACCTGCGAGCGCTTGGCGTGCTCGTCGCGGATCTCCGCATCGCGCTTGAAGGCGCGCCGGATGATCTGCAGCACTTCGCGGTAGCTGAACGGCTTCTGGATGAAGTCCACGGCCCCGCCCTTGAGCGCGCTGACCGCGGTCGGCACGTCACCGTGCCCGGTGACGAAGACGATGGGGATCGCGACTTCCCGCTGCCTGAGATACGCCTGCAGCTCGAGGCCGCTCATCCCCGGAAGTCGCAGATCGAGTACCAGGCACCCCGGCCCGCCGGGCCGGTACGCGGCGATGAATTCCTTCGCCGACGCGAATGCCTCTACCGCGATGCCGTTCGAATCCAGAAGCCAGCGCCACAACGTGCGAATCGACTCGTCATCATCGACGACATACGCCGTCGGCTGCGGCTGCCGCTCGACGCGCTCGCTGGACGGTCCCTGGCTCACACCTGGAAGTCGAGCTCGAGTCGCCGCTGCAATTGCGCCGCGAGCCTGAGCGCCTCCTTGAGGCAGGACTGCTCGAAAGCGTTGAGCGTGGTCGGGTCGATGCGATTGGCGAGGTCCTCGTCGGCGCCGCGCCCGCCCCCGCGCGCCTCGGGCGCGCCCACCTGGCCGCGCAGGCGCAGGCCCTGGACGAAGTGGAACGCATCGACCAGGGCGGCAGTTTCGCCCTCGGGCTGGTCGCGCGCCACGCGGTAGGCGCGCAGGCGATCGGCCGTGTTGGTCTGGCGCAAACCGTTGGCCAGCGCGAGCACGCGCGCCGCGTCGACGAAGATGCGCGCGCCGTTCGCCTTCAGATTCACCGTGCGCGGCGCACCGGGCGCGTCCGTCGTGACGAGCGCGCCGAAGCGGCCGCGCGCCGGACGCATCTGCGTCGCCGCCTGCGCCAGCAGCCGCAGGAAAGCCGCGTGCCCGCGCACCCGCTCGGCGATCCAGTCGCGCAGACCGTTGGCCAGGATCTCATCGCCGTGAATCGCCCGCAGATCCAGGCAGATCGCGGCGTCCAGCAGAGCCTGCGGGCTGGTGACGTGCAGCCAGCCGGTTATCTTCGACTGCCATTCCTCCAGCGTCAGGCACAGCGCGGGGTTGCTGGCCATGATGTTGCCGTCGCACAGCGGGAAGCCGCAGGCATCGAGCGCCTCGTTGACCTCGCGCGCGAAGGGAATCAGCCGCGCCCGCGCGTCATCGGGCACGACGCCCTCGAGCGCGGCGAACACGAGCCCGTTGTCCTGGTCCGTGCTGAAGGTCTGCTCCAGGCGGCCCTCGCTGCCGAAGGCGAGCCAGGTCCACCGGATGCGGTCCAGCTCATGGTGCCGGCGTACGACCTCGATGACGCGACGCGTGAGCCGGTCGTTCAGCACCGAAATGAAGAGCGTCAGCGGCTCGGGCGCCGTGCCTTGCTCGATCAGCAGCGTAGCGAGGCTGCGGATCTGCACCGAGAGCCCGGCCAGTGTCTCGATGCTGTCCGCGAGCCGGATCTCCATGGTCAGCTCACCGAGCCCGAGCCGTTGCAGCCCGAACAGGTCGCGCTCCGACACCACCCCGGTCAGCCGCCCGCCCTCGGCCACCAGAATGTGCCGGATGCGTCGCTCGGTCATCTCCAGCGCGGCCTCATACGCAAAGGCATGCGGGGGAAGCGTGACCAGGTCGCGGCTCATGAAATCGGCAACGCCCCGCTCGAGACCTCCCGCGCCCGCCACCTGCAGCAGGTCGCGACTGGTGAAGATGCCCACCGGATGCGCATG
>JAOUGZ010000681.1 GCA_029865405.1 Betaproteobacteria bacterium | reverse complement strand
CCGGCAGGTTGACGAGCGCCGCGAATACGCCCAGCCCGATGGAGAGCACCAGCGCGCCGTTGTAGGTGCCGGTCTGGTCGAACATCCAGCCGGCAAGCCAGACGCCGATGAAGCTGCCGATCTGGTGGCCGAAGAACACCACGCCCGCGAGCATGCCCATGTAGCGCATGCCGAAGATCTGCCCGACGAGCCCGTTGGTCAGCGGCACCGTCGACAGCCACAGAAACCCGATGACCACTGCGAAGCCGTATAGCGTCAGCGGACTGAGCGGGAACGAGATGAGCACCGTGATGGCGATGGCGCGCAAGGTGTAGATGCCCGACAGCAGGTACTTCTTGCTGACGCGCCCGCCGAGCCAGCCCGCCGTGAACGAGCCGACCATGTTGCACAGGCCGATCAGCGCCAGCGCCGTCATGCCGTGCTCGGGCTTCAAGCCGTTGTCGGTGACGTAGGACGGCAGGTGCACGGTGAGCATGGCGATGTGGAAGCCGCACACGAAGTAGCCCCAGAACAGCAGGTGAAAGCCGCGCTCGCGCACCGCCTCATGCAGCGCCTCGCCGAAGGACTGCTGCGGACCGGCGTGGGCCGGCGCCTTGCCGCGGGCGAAGAAGGCGAGCGGCACGATGAGCGCCGCGATCAGCGCGAGCCCGAGCAGCGCGTTGCGCCAGTCGATGCTCGAGATCATCAGCTGCGTGATCGGCAGGATGGCGAACTGGCCGAACGAGCCCGCGGCCACCGCGAGGCCGAGCGCCGTGCTGCGCTTCTCCGGCGGCGTCACGCGGCCGATCACCGCCAGGAGCGTGGCAAAGGTCGAGCCCGAGAGCGCCAGACCGATGAGAAAGCCGGAGCCGACGTGCAGCGCAAACGCCGTCTCGGTGAAGGCCATCAACACCAGGCCGAGCACGTAGGTGATGCCGCACAGCGCCACCACGCGCCCGGCGCCATAGCGATCGGCGATGCCGCCGGCGAACGGCCCGAGCAGGCCCCAGATCAGGTTCTGGATCGCCATGGCGATGGAGAAAGTCTCGCGCCCCCAGCCGTTGTCCAGGCTCATCGGCTGCAGGAACAGGCCGAATCCCGAGCGCACGCCGAAGCTGACGCACAGGATGACGCTGCAGGCGACGAGGACGGCGGTAGGGCTGCGCAGCGCGGAACTTTTCATGCGGGCGATTCTATCCCGGCGGGCGGAAAGCATTCCCGCGCCGGGGAAGAGGTCATTGCGATGCCTTCGTTGTCGGTCCTATGGTCTCGTGCTTTCTTGGCCGGAAGAATCACCCGGCCAAGAAAGCACGAGATGTATTTGAAAAGCGAAAACCGGCGGCAACGCCTGCCTCGTGTTACTGAATCTTCGTCACCTGCGGCAGGTCGCACAGCAGGATCGCCTGGCGCAACGCCTCGACCGCCTGCGGCCGCGGGAAGCTCTTGCGCCACGCCAGCACCACGCGCCGGTCGGGCACCGGGCGCGCGAACGGCCGCATGCGGATCAGCTCGCTGCCGCCCTCGTTCGCATGCACCGCGGTGGCGGGCAGCACGGTGACGCCGACGCCGCTCGCCACCATCTGGCGGATGGTCTCGAGCGAGCCGCCCTCGAGCGTGCGTGCGAGCGCGCCGCGCGGGCCGCGCTGCACGCTCGCGCACAGGTCGAGCACCTGGTCGCGAAAGCAGTGCCCGGTGCCCAGCAGCAGCAGGCTCTCACGGCCCAGTTCGTCGGCGGAGATGTGCTTTTTCTTCTCCAGCGCATGGCCCTGCGGCAGCGCGACGAGAAACGGCTCGTCATACACCGCGCGCGTCGCCACGCCCGGCTCGGCGAACGGCAACGCCACCACGATCACGTCCACCTCGCCCTGCTTGAGCGCCTCGGCGAGCTTGTGCGTGTAGTTCTCCTCGATCAGGAGCTGCATGGTCGGCGCCTTCCTGCGCAGCACCGGGATGAGCCTGGGCAGCAGGTACGGCCCGATCGTGTAGATGGCGCCCAGGCGCAGCGGCCCGGCGAGCGGATCCTTGGCGCTTTGCGCGATGTCCTTCACCTGCGCGGCCTCCTCGAGCACGCGCTGCGCCTGCTCCACGACGCGCTGTCCGATCGGCGTCACGCTCACCTCCCCCGGGCCGCGCTCGAACAGCACCACGGCCAGCTCCGCCTCCAGCTTCTTGATCGCCACCGAGAGCGTGGGCTGCGACACGAAGCAGGTCTGCGCGGCGCGG
>JAOUGZ010000002.1 GCA_029865405.1 Betaproteobacteria bacterium | reverse complement strand
TTCCCAGGACCTCGAATCGCCGCGCCGAGATCGAGGTCCTGGGAACGGGCAAGTAGGCGCCACCCGCGGCTCCTGGAAAGCCCCGCCGCGCGCGGGGCTTTTTTGTTGGCGTCGCACCGCATGACGGAACGATTGCTCATCAACGCGCGCTGGGTGGTGCCGGTGGAGCCCGCCGGCACGGTGCTGGAGCGCCATTCGGTGGCGGTGCACGCGGGCCGCATCGAGGCGCTGCTGCCGACGGCGCAGGCCGTCGCGCGCTACGCGGACTACGCGCGCATCGACCTGCCCGGGCATGCGCTGATCCCCGGCCTGGTGAATGCGCATGCGCACGCCGCCATGACGCTGATGCGTGGCATCGCCGACGACCTGCCGCTGATGCGCTGGCTCGAGGAACACGTCTGGCCGGTGGAGGCGAAGCACGTCTCGGCCGAGTTCGTGAAGGACGGTACGCTCCTCGCCTGCGCCGAGATGCTGCGCGGCGGGGTGACGTGCATGAACGACATGTACTTCTTTCCCGAGGCGGCGCTCGAGGCGGCGCTGCAGGCGGGCATGCGCGCCGCGCTCGGCATCATCGTCGTCGAGTTCCCGTCCGCCTACGCGCCGGATCCGCAGTCCTACCTGGCGCAGGGCCTGGCGCTGCGCGATCGCTGGCGCGAGCACCCGCTCGCTTCCTTTTGCCTCGCGCCGCACGCGCCCTATACCGTGTCGGATGCGACGTTTCGCCGCGTGGCGCAGCTCGCCGCCGAGCTCGATCTGCCGGTGCACGTGCACGTGCACGAGACGGCGAGCGAAGTCGAGCGCTCGGTGGCCGAGCACGGCGTGCGGCCGCTGGCGCGCCTGGAGAGCCTGGGACTGCTCGGACCGAACCTGATCGCCGTGCATGCGGTGCACCTGACGCCGGCGGAGATCGCGCTGCTGGCGCGGCACCGCGCCTCGGTGGCGCACTGCCCGTCGTCCAACCTGAAGCTCGCGAGCGGCATGGCGCCGGTGGCGCAGCTCCTCGACGCGGGCGTCAACGTCGCGTTCGGCACGGACGGTGCCGCCAGCAACAACCGCCTCGACCTGTTCGCGGAAATGCGCCTCGCCGCGCTGCTCGCCAAGGCCACGGCCGGCAACGCCGAGGCGCTGCCGGCACACGCGGCGCTGCGCGCAGCGACCCTGGGCGGCGCCATCGCCCTGGGCGCCGAGGCGCGCATCGGCAGCATCGTGCAGGGCAAGGCCGCGGACCTGGTCGCAGTGGGCCTGGACGACCTGTCGCTGCAGCCCGTCTATGACGTCGTTTCGCATCTCGTTTATGCCTGCGGGCGCGAGCACGTGACCGATGTCTGGGTCGCCGGCAAACGCGTGCTGCGCGATCGTGAACTGACGCAGATCAATGTTTCCGACTTGCAAGGGCGCGCAGCCTTGTGGCAAACTAAAATATTGAATTCCTTGAATTGACCGGCCGTTATCGCTGGGTCCGGATCAGTTCACCTATTCATTCCCCAAGCGACTGGAGAACACGAATGCCGAAAAACATCTTCCGATCGGTCGGTCTGGGCAGCGCGCTGCTGGCGATGGCCGTGCTCGTGGGCTGCGCCACCACCGAAGAAGCGCCGCCGCCGCCGCCCGCGCCCGCGCCGGCCCCCGCCACGCCCGCGCCGGCGCCCGCGCCCGCGCCTGCGCCTGCGCCGGCCCCCGTGGCTGCGCCTGCGCCCAAGCCCGCGCCTGCGCCCGTGGCGCAGAAAGTGACGCTGGCGGCGGACGTGCTGTTCGATTTCGACAAGTCGGTGATCAAGCCCGAGTACAAGGACCGCCTGGACAACCTGTCGGCCCAGGTCCGCGGCATCAACCTCGAAGTCGTGATCGCCATCGGCCACGCCGACCTCATCGGCACGCTGCAGTACAACCAGAAGCTGTCGGTGCGCCGCGCCGAAGCGGCGAAAGCCTACCTGGTGTCCAAGGGCATCGAGCCGAACCGCGTCTACACCGAGGGCAAGGGCGAAACGCAGCCCGTGAAGGCCTGCCCGAAGGTGTCAGGCAAGGCGTTGATCGACTGCCTGTCGCCAAACCGGCGCGTGGAGGTCGAAGTCATCGGCACGAAGAAGTAAGCCGCGTCACCCGCGGTGAAAGAAGGCCCTGCTTCGGCAGGGCTTTTTTTTGGCACCGGTGAGGCACAGGTGCCAAAATAGGCGCCGTGCTTCACCGGTCTTCCATGGTCTCCGTTTTTTCGGCGGGAAGATTCACCCCGCCGAAAAAACGGAGATGGATTTAAGGGCAGATGCAAACCGCGACAAACGCCGACCCCGCCGAGCTCGCCAAATTCAGCGCCCTCGCGCACCGCTGGTGGGATCCGCACGGCGAGTTCCGACCGCTGCACGCGATCAACCCGCTGCGCCTCGAGTGGATCGAGCGGCACGCGTCGCTCGAGGGCAAGGACGTGCTCGACGTCGGCTGCGGCGGCGGCATCCTCGCCGAGGCCATGGCGCAGCGCGGCGCGCGCGTCACCGGCATCGACCTCGCCGAGAAGCCGCTGCGCGTGGCGCAGCTGCACCGGCTGGAGAGCCGGCTCGAGGTCGACTACCAGCTCGCCTCGGCCGAGGACTTCGCGGCGTCGCACGCCGCAGGCTTCGACGTGCTCACCTGCATGGAATTGCTGGAGCACGTGCCGGATCCGGCGAGCGCCGTCGCCGCCTGCGCGCGGCTGCTGCGCCCCGGCGGCAGCGCGTTCTTTTCCACGATCAACCGCAATCCGAAGGCGTATCTGTTCGCCGTCATCGGCGCCGAGTACGTGCTGAAGCTGCTGCCCAGGGGCACGCATGACTACGCGCGCTTCATCCGTCCGTCCGAGCTCGCGCAATGGTGCCGCGACGCGGGCTTGCGCGAGATCGATCTCCTCGGCATGACCTACAACCCGCTGACGCAGCGCTACCGCCTTGGGCCCGACTGCGACGTCAATTACCTGCTGTGCTGCCGCCGTGACCGCTAGCCGCGCGATCCTGTTCGATCTGGACGGCACCCTCGCCGACACTGCGCCCGATCTCGCGGCGGCGCTCAATCGGCTGCGCTCCGACCAGGGGCTCGAGCCGGTGCCCCTGGCGCGCCTGCGTCCTTTCGCGTCGGCGGGCGCGCGCGGGCTGGTGCACGCCGGCTTCGGCGTGAAGCCGGGCGATGACGACTACAACGCGCTGCGCGAGGCCTTTCTCGAGGCTTATCGCGAGAACACCTGCGTGCACACGAAGCTCTTTCCCGGCATCGCCGAGCTGCTGGCCGAGCTCGGCCGGCGCGCGCTGCCCTGGGGCATCGTCACCAACAAGGCGACGCGCTTCACCGACCGCATCGTCGAGACGCTCGGGCTGACGCCCGCCTGCGTGGTGTGCGGCGACACCACGGAGCACCTCAAGCCGCATCCCGCGCCGATGCGCCATGCCGCCGGGCAGCTCAAGCTGGCGCCGGGGGAATGCGTATACCTCGGCGACGACTTGCGCGACATCCAGGCGGCGCGCGCCGCGGATATGGGCGCCATCGCGGTGGGCTGGGGCTACCACCATCCCGAAAACGGCGGCCCGCGCTCGTGGAAGGCCGACGCCGTCATTGCGCACCCGAAGGACTTGATCGGCCTGCTCTAGCCCCCATATGGGATAATGTTCCACGCACGAAACGGGGGCGACCTGGTTTCGACGCGGGTTGCGACGCAGCGCAGGGCATGCCGAGGACCAGTGACCTCGTAAATCCATCTGGAAACACTACAAACGCCAACGACGAGCGTTTCGCTCTAGCCGCCTAATACCGGCTAGACGCTGCACTGGTCTGCTGATGGGCCAGGCTCCCTAAAAGGAGTGCAGCGTCATTCACATCAGCCTCTCCTCCAGGTCTGGCCGCTTGGCCCGGGGGATCCGTCGAAGCGGCTAGCCGCGAGTCAGCCTGCCGGTGGGCGGTCTCAAGGCGAAGCTCAAATCACCAGGCTAAGCATGTAGTCCTGACTGCCTAGGGCTTGCGGACGCGGGTTCGATTCCCGCCGCCTCCACCAATACCCCCATCCAAGGACGTCCCGAGACGTCTCCCAACTCCACCACCCGATCCGAAAACTCTACACAAACGGCGCCCCTTACTGCCCCCTCTTTTCTTGGATTCCGCGGCGCCCAGGATCTGCCCGCAGCGCGTCTTCGGGGTAACCGGCAGGGCGCGTCGGTAGGTAAAGGCCGTTACTGTTGGTGGCTCAAAGCGGCCAGCGTGGGTGCGAAAGGCCAGAGCGCTCGCGTTGGGTTAACCGCGTCCTCGCTGGTAGCCACGACTCGAAGGCGCGTCGTGTACCGTGTCAAGCGCATCGGTCGCGGTCGGCTGGGGCTCTTCCTTGAGCGACAGGGCGATTGATCCCCTCCCCCACCAGCTCCGAAAGAACACCCCCACTTCGGATTTGGAAGTCCGCACAGACGGGACCCAAGCATGCCTCGCCCGCCTGCAGCACCTCGATCTGCCGCAGCTTCGCCACCGCCTGCTCCGGACTGTACTTCTTGTTCGCCATCTGCCTTCTCCTTCCATGTTGAACACTACAACACTCAACCTGGTATAGAAAAAGCCGGTCAGCTCAATAAAGCACACCCTCCGCGAGTTGCTCCGGTAGCTGCGCGACATTTCAGGTCTAACGACCTGAACTCTCACGCTTGCCCCGAGGCAATATGTGACAGCCGATGCCAAGACAGGACGTAGCGCAGAGTGTTGACCGCGAGCGGAGCCTTGAGTGCATCCACAGCTATCTCGTTTCCAGATTGATAGCAGCAAACCGTTTATCCCGTTGCACACCCGACATTTTTCCGCATGCGCGCGAACGCAGAATCCACGTGACGTCCGGCGTGTGAAAGTGCATATTTCCCGCTGGGAGGAAGATCGACCAAATGATCGGCCGCTCGGTCGCTTTCCGCATCGCGGACGCGCTGATCGACAAGATGTCTGCGTTCGATGCGCCCGTGCTGATCGAAGGAGAAACCGGCACGGGCAAGGAGCTCGCCGCGCGCGCCCTCCACTACCGCGGCGCGCGGCGCGAGCGGCCGTTCGTGCCGGTGAATTGCGGCGCGCTGCCCGACTCGTTGATCGAGAACGAGCTGTTCGGCCATCGCCGCGGCGCGTTCACCGACGCGCGCGACGACAAGGCCGGACTGGTCGAGCTGGCGCACGGCGGCACGCTGTTCCTCGACGAGGTTGATGCGCTCACGCCGAAGGCGCAGGTGACGCTGCTGCGCTTCCTGCAGGACCAGCAGTTCCGGCCGCTCGGCGGCCGCCGCGAGGAGCAGGCCGACGTGCGCATCATCGCGGCGAGCAACCGCGACCTCGAGCGCCAAGTCGAAGCGCAGGCCTTTCGCCTCGACCTGCTCTACCGCCTGAAGCTGCTGCACCTCACGCTGCCGCCGCTGCGCGAGCGCCACGGCGACATCCCGCTGCTCGCCGCGCACTTCGTGCGCACCGCGGCGGCGCTCTATTGCAAGCCGGCGCTGCCGGTCGACGCGGAGACCCTCGCCTGGTTCGAGTGCTACCGCTGGCCCGGCAACATTCGCGAACTGGAGAACCTGATCCAACGCGAGTTCCTGCTTGCCGAGAGCGAGTGCATCCGCGTGCGCGCGCCAGCGGCGGCGCTCGATGCCGGGCCTCGCCCCGCGCCGCCGCTCAACTACCGGCAGGCAAAGAGCCGGGCCATTGCCGAGTTCGAGTCGCGCTTTCTCGCTACCCTCATCGACCGGACTAAGGGCAACGTCTCCGCCGCGGCGCGCATCAGCGGCACCGAGCGGCGCCACCTGGGGCGGCTGCTCAAGAAGCACGGCATCGACAAGTCTGCGCCCTGAGTCACCGGGGGCGGCCGTACCCGCCCTGGGTGCGCAACGCCCATCGCGCCCCGGGTCGGCGCGGCCCCACGGCATGAACCGCCCCGGCCAGCCGCTGCGTTGCGCATCAGGCACTTGCGCCTTGCGCGGGATTGGCATGGACCGTGCAAGGCTCCTCCAGTGGGCCATGCGAGCCACACCACAAGACTGTATGCAGCAATCCGGCGCCACCTCGCCCTTCACCCGCACGCCGCGGACACCGCGGAAGGGATCGTGTCCTCCTGGCTGCCAGCACGCGGCTTTGAGGACGCGGCCGAGCACATCGAGGCGGCGCTCGACGCGCTGGTCACCGAGCGCCGGCTGCGCCGCGTGCGGCTGCCCGACGGCAACGTCCTTTACGTCGCCGGCGTAGCGGAATGATCCACCTTGCCGCCGATTTCCTCACCAGGGAGTTCAACGCCTGGCTCGCACAGAGGAGCGGCGGCACCTTCGGCAGCGCGCTGCTCACGCGCATCGCTACTGACGCCGGCAAGTGGGCGATTCCCGATGACCAGCTGGGCGTGGCGCTGGTCAACGTGGAAGAGGAGCGCATGCTGAAATCTCAGCTGCCGCAGGCCTCCTACGTGGAAGGCCGCCACGTGCTGGTCGAGCCCGAGATCAAGCTCAACCTGCACCTTCTGTTCGCGGCGCACTTCAAGCAATACGACCAGGCACTGCGTCAGCTGTCCTATGTGCTGACCTTCTTCCAGGGGCATCCGGTGTTCACGCGCGAGCGCTACCCGGCGCTCGACCAGCGCATTCAGAAGCTGGGCGTCGACCTGATCGCGCTCGGCTTCGAGCAGCTCAACCAGCTATGGGCCTTCGTCGGCGCGAAGCAACTGCCCTCCGCGGTGTACCGCGTGCGACTGGTCGCGCTGCAGGACGACTCGCCCGCGGCCATCCGGCCGCCGATCACCGCGATCGGCGGCAGCATCGAGCTGCTCGGATGATAGAGTTCGCGCCGCTATTCACGCTCGAAGTCGAGCATGCCTACTACGGCGGGCGCTGCCCGGATTTCGCGTTTGCGATCCCGGCGCCGAGCGCGCGCCTGCTCGCCGGCGGCCGGCTGCTCGCCAAGACGCACGAGGACTGCCTCACCGTGCTCTACGAGAAGGACGCCGGCGGCGCGCCGCTGGCGCCGCTCGGCGGTGCGACGCTGCAACTCGGGCTGCGCCTCGCGAACTCCCACTTCTCCAACTTCACCGCCTTGTCCTTCGCGCCCGGGGAGGGCCTGCCGCTGTACCGCAACGCGGGCGCCGACCCTGCGGTGCTGCAGGCCCCCGTGATGCTGTTGCTCGATCCGGCCGATGCCGCGGACGCGCGGCTGTTGCGCGAGGAGTTCTTCGCGCTGGTCGAGATCGAGCTGCGCGCCGCCTTCTACGACACGGCGCCGGCCTTCCGCGTGCCGTTCGCGGCGCGCGCAGAAACGCTGAGCTACTACGTGGTGGCGCGCGGCTACACCGCCGGCCAGTTCAACCAGCTCGACGTGAGCGATGCCGGATTCGCCACCGACGATCGCACGCAGATCCATTTCGAGCGCGTCGCCTCCTCCGCCTTCACCGCGGCCGAGCTGCCGGCGGCGCTGCTCGGCGGCGCCGGCACCCGCGTCACGCTGTTTCGCTCGCAGGACCCGGTCGCCCGGCAGCAGAAAGCGCGCAAAGGCATCCAGCTCACGCGCAACAGCGAGGTGATAGTCCCGCAGCTTCCCCAGCCCGGCGCCGCGGCCGCGACCGCGAGCCTAGTCGTCCATGTGTCCAAATCCTAGAGGCCCAAGCCATGCCCACTTACCGTACCCCCGACGTCTATGTTGAAGAAATCTCCGTCTTCCCGCCCTCGGTCGCCGAGGTGGAGAGCGCGATCCCCGCGTTCATCGGCTACACCGAGAAGGCGGCGCGCGGCCCGGAGAGCCTGGCTCTCAAGCCCACGGCGATCCGCTCGTACACGCAGTTCGAGCAGTATTTCGGTCAGCCGCGCGCACTGGACATCAACGTCGACGTGACGCGCGCCGGCGACGCCATCAGCGTCGCAGTCGCGCCTCCGGCCATCACGCACAACCTCGCCTACAGCCTGAAGATGTTCTTCGACAACGGCGGCGGCAAGTGCTACGTGGTGTCGGTTGGCGGGTACGACGCCGCCGTGGCGTTGGACGACCTGCAGGACGGCCTCGCCGCAGTCGCCATGGAAGACGAGCCGACGCTCATCGTCATTCCGGAGTCCTACCTGCTGACCGAGCCCCAGTACTCGACCCTGGCCCAGGCCGTGCTGCGCCAGTGCGGCTCGCTCAAGGACCGCTTCGCCATCCTCGACGTGCGCGTGGGCGCCGAGCTGCCGGAACCGCCGCCCGACTATTCGCGCCCCGCCTTCGGCAGCGAGAATCTGAAGTACGGGGCGGCCTACTTTCCGTTCGTCACCACCACCTTCAACCATTGGGTCATCCAGGACCCGGACGACGCCGCGCGCCATGAGAGCAACGTCAAGGTCGCGCTGAACGGCGCAGCGCGCCAGCCCCTCGGCGCGCTGCGCCAGAGCGAGAGCGCGATCTACAACACCGTCAAGGCCGAGATCCTCAACTACTTCGTGGCGCTGCCGCCCAGCCCGGCGGTGGCTGGGGTGTACGCCGCCACCGACACCAAGCGCGGGGTGTGGAAGGCGCCCGCCAACGTCGGGTTGAGCGACGTCATCGAGCCGCGCATCCGCATCACCAGCGACGAGCAGGAGGAGCTGAACGTCGACCCGAACGAGGGCAAGTCGATCAACGTACTGCGCTCGTTCTACGGCGTGACCAAGGTGTGGGGGGCGCGCACCCTGGACGGCAACTCCAATGAGTGGCGCTACGTGAACGTGCGGCGCTTCTTCAACATGGTGGAGGAATCGGTCAAGAAGTCCACCTACTGGGCGGTGTTCGAGAGCAACGACGCGAATACCTGGGTCAAGGTGCGCGGCATGATCGAGGCCTACCTCACCCAGAAATGGCGCGAAGGCGCGCTCGCCGGCGCCACGCCGAAGGACGCGTTCTTCGTGCGCTGCGGCCTGGGCACCACCATGGATTCGCAGGACATCCTCGAGGGCCGCATGAACGTCGAGATCGGCATGGCGGTGGTGCGCCCGGCGGAGTTCATCATCCTGAAGTTCTCGCACAAGATGCAGACGTCCTGACAAGGAGCCCTGAGCCATGCCCGCACAATATCCGCTACCCGTCTTCCACTTCTCCGTGCAGTGGGGCGGCACGCGCGTCGGATTCTCCGAGGTCACCGGCCTCACGCAGGAAAACCAGGCGATCGAGTACCGCGACGGCTCGTTCCCGGAGTACTCGTCCATCAAGATGCCCGGCATCCGCAAGTTCTCCAACATCACCCTCAAGCGCGGCGTGATCCAAGGGGACAACGAGCTGTTCGCCTGGCTGTCCACGGTCAAGCTCAACACCGTCGAGCGCCGCGACCTGGTGGTCAGCCTGCTCAACGAAGAGCACGCGCCGGTGATGACCTGGAAGGTGCAGAACGCCTTCCCGGTGAAGGTCGAGGGGCCGCAGCTCAAGGCGAGCGGCAACGAGGTCGCGATCGAATCGATCGAACTTGCCCACGAGGGCCTCGAAGTGCAGAACGAAGCCGCCTGATGAGCTACTACCCGCCGCCGGGATTCCACTTCAAGGTCGAGGTAGAGGGCCTGGCCGGCATGCACGACGTGTGTTTCACCGACGCCGGCGGGCTGTCGCTCGAGATGGCCACCGAGGAGGTGCCCGAAGGCGGCGAGAACCGCTTCGTGCAGAAGTACCCGCTGCGCGCGAAGTATCCCGAGCTCACGCTCAAGCGCGGCCTGCTGGTGCGCTCGGAGGTGTTCGAATGGATTCGCGCCGCCATCCAGGACTTCGCCGTCGTGCCGAGGGACGTCGACGTGAAGCTGCTCAACGAGCTGCACCAGCCGCTCGTCACCTGGCACCTGGTCAAGGCCTATCCGACCAAGTGGGCCCTGAACGACCTGAACGCGTCAGCCAGCGCGGTGGCGGTGGAGAGCCTGCAGCTCTTCTACCAGTACTTCACGGTGGACGCGACCTATACGCCGCCGATGCCGGCGCTGCCCAGGGTCTGAGCCGTGCCGGTCATCGTCGACGAAATCGTCATCACAGTGGAGGTCGCCAGCCCTGCCGCAGGCAGCGCACCGGCCGCGCCGGGCGCCGCGCGTGCCGGTGCCGGGGAGCAGCGCGCCCTGGTAAGCGAGTGCGTCGAGGCGGTGCTCGACGTGCTGCGACGCAAGGAGGAGCGCTGACATGACCGAGAACGGCGCGCTCCTGCCAGTGGTGATCCGCGGCCACAAGAAATTCGACTACTCGGACAAGAACCCGGATGTGTTCGAGGCGTATGTCAACCCGAGCGAGATCACGCTCGGCTACGAGGTCGAGTTCAGCGACGAGAACGGAGTCGGCACCACCGGCGCCCGCATGGACTTCCAGCGCATCAAGCCCGGCGACATGTCGCTCAGTTTCTTCATCGACGGCACCGGCGCGAACGGGCGCAAGGCCGACGTGCAGCAGAAGGTGGCGGAGTTCCAGCGCGTAACCGGCTACAGCGGGGAAATCCACCGCAGCGCCTACCTCGAGATCGCCTGGGGCACGCTGCGGGTCAGGCGCTGCGTGCTGAAGAGCGCCTCCATCGCCTACAAGCTGTTCCGCCCGGACGGCGTGCCGCTGCGCGCCGTGATCACCGCCGCCTTCGCCGACAACGCCGACGACAGGACGCGCGTCGCCATGGCGCAGGACGAGTCCGCGGACCTGACGCACGTGCGCCTGGTGAAGGCGGGCGATACGCTGCCGGGGTTGTGCGAGCAGATCTACGGCGAGCCGCGCATGTATCCCGCGGTGGCGCGCGCCAACGGCCTGGACAATTTCCGCGACCTGCAGCCCGGCACGCAGCTGCGCTTCCCGCCGCTCGAGCGATAGAGCCCATGCCCGAGGCGCGCACGCTGCCGATTCCCGCCGCGCATCGTGAGTTCACGGTGAAGGTGGCCGGCCGGGCGCTCGGGCGCGAGCACCAACTGGCCGGCGTTTACGTGACCAAGGCGGTGAACCGCATCTCGGCGGCGCGCCTGGTGTACCTCGACGGCTCGGCCTCGGCGAGCGATTTTCAGCTCTGCAACGCGCCCACTTTCGTGCCCGGTGCCGAGGTCGAGATCCTCGCCGGCGCGAACGACGACCCGGTGCCGCTGTTCAAGGGGCTGGTGGTGCGGCAAGGGCTGCGGGTACGCGGCCGTGGCGCATCGCAGCTGGTGGTCGAATGCCGCCACGCGTCATCGCGCCTCACGGTCGGCACAAAGAACGCGTTCTTCTTCGCGCAGAAGGACAGCGACATCATCTCGGCGCTGCTCGACGCGGCCGGACTGGACGCGGTGGTCGATGCCACGACCGTGAGCCACGCCCAGCAGGTGCAGTTCCGCGCGAGCGACTGGGACTTCCTGCTGACGCGCGCCGAGGCGAACGGCAAGCTGGTGTTCACCAACGACGCGCGCGTCGAAGTGCGCGCGCCGCGCCTGTCCGGCCAGCCGGTCTGCACCCTGCAATACGGCGCGACCATCCTCGAGCTGGACGCCGAGATCGAGGCGCGCTCGCAGTACGCCGCGGTCAAGAGCCTGACCTGGGACCCGGCGCAGCAGGCGATGCTCGAGAAGGAGGCGGCCGACCCCGGCATCGACGGCCCGGGCAACCTGACGAGCAGCGACCTCGCGCAGGTGGCGGCGCTGCCGAGCTACGAGCTGCGCCACGCCGCGCTCGCCGAGGACGAGGCGCAGGTTTGGGCCGACGCGCAATGGATGAAGTCGAAGATGAGCAAGGTGAGCGGCCGCGCCAAGTGCGAGGGCATCGCCACGGTCAATCCCGGCGACCTGGTGGAGCTTTCCGGCGTCGGCGAGCGCTTCAGCGGCACGGTGTTCGTCACCGGCGTGCGCCAGGACTTCGATGCCGGCCAGGGCTGGAAGACGCACCTGCAGTTCGGCTCGCTCGACCGGTGGGCGGCGCAGGAGCACGCCGTGTCGCCGCCGAAGGCCGGAGCGCTGCTGCCCGCCGTCAACGGGCTGCAGATCGGCACCGTGGCGAGCAACGAGGACCCCGACGGCGAGCACCGCGTGCGCGTGCGCCTGCCGCTGGTCGATGCGCAGGCCGATGGCGTGTGGGCGCGCGTGGCGAGCCTCGACGCCGGCGAGGACCGCGGCTTCTTCTTCCGGCCGGAGATCGGCGACGAGGTGGTGGTCGGGTTCCTCGAGGATGATCCGCGCCGCGCGGTGGTGCTCGGCATGCTTCACAGCAGCGCCAAGGCGGCGCCGCTGCAGGCCTCCGACGACAACCACGAGAAGGCCTACAAGAGCCGCGCCGGCATGCGCCTGTATTTCGACGACGACAAGAAGATCATGCTGCTCGAGACGCCGGCGGGCAACCGCATGACCTTCAGCGAGGAGGCCCGGGGCGTGAAGCTGGAGGACCAGAACGGCAACAAGATCGAGCTGACCCCGGACGGCATCCGCATCGAGAGCCCCAAGGCGCTCGAGCTCAAGGGCGGCACGCAGCTCAAGCTCGAGGGCCAGGCCGGCGCCGAGCTGAAGAGCAGCGCCACCACCAAGGTCCAGGGCAGCCTGGTACAGATCAACTAGGGGCCTGAGCGATGCCTGCGGCTGCGCGCGTCGGCGACACCAGCAACCACGGCGGCAGCATCACCGGTCCGGGCGCGTCCAACGTGACGGTCGGCGGACTGCCCGCGGCGGTCGCCGGCGACCTGCACGCCTGCCCGCTCGGCTCGAGCTCGCATCCGCCGGTGAGCCCGTTTCCCATGGGCAGCGCGAGCGTGCTGATCGGCGGGCGGCCGGCGCTGCGCACCAGTGACGCCTGCGGCTGCGGCGCGATGGTGGCCGCCGGCGATCCCACAGTGCAGATCGCCGGATGAGCGCGTTCCTCGGCCGGGGCTGGAGCTTCCCGCCGGACTTCGACCGCGGGTCCGCAGGCGTCGCCATGGTCGAGGACGAGCGCGACATCTTGGAGAGCCTGCGCATCCTTTTCGGCACCCAACTCGGCGAACGGCTGCTGCAGCCGAAGTACGGCCTGGACATGCAGGAGCTGCTGTTCGAGTCCATGAGCACCACGATGCGCACACTGCTGGAGGAGCGCGTGAAGATCGCCATCCTGGTCTACGAGCCGCGCGTCGAGCCGCTGACGCTGCGCGTGGCGAGCGGCGACCCGGGTTCGGGCGAGCTCTACATCGAGCTCGAGTACAAAGTGCGCGCCACCAACTCGCGCTACAACCTGGTGTTCCCGTTCTACCGCGACGGCCGCGGCAGCAACGAGATGGTGCGCTCGGCGGCGCGCGCCCTGTCATGGACATCGTCGAAAGCCTGACCGCGCGCCCGGGCCAGACCCAGGAGGGCCGCCCTCCCGAGGGCCTGGCGCCGCATTTCATCGGCCTCGAGGAGCGCTCCGCGCGCGAGCTCCTCGCCTACGCGCAGCGGCTGGCAGGCGAGCTGCAGTTCATCGAAACGCACAACGGCGTGACGCAGCCCGCGGGCGACTGGGCGCCCTTCTTCGCCGGCGCGCTGCCGGGCAGCCGCGACGGCAAGTCCGCGCCGCACCTCGCGCTTTTCGCCGCCTTCCTCAAGCTCTACCGCATTCCGCGCAGCATGATGAACGGCATCACCGCGCGCCACCTGGAGTTCTTCTACCGGCGCGTGCTCGGCTTCTCGCCCCTGGCGCCGCGCCCCGACCGCGCGCACCTGGTGATCGAGCTGAAGAAGGGCGCGGCGCGCACCGCCCTGCATCCCGGCCACGCCTTCTCGGCCGGCAAGGACGCGAGCGGCGGCGAGCGGCTGTATGCGCCGCTCGGCGAAACGGTCCTGCGCCATGCCAAGGTGGAAGCGCTGCACTCGGTGTTCGTCGATCCTGCCGAGGGGAGCACCGTGCGCTTCGCACCGCGAGCCGACTCGGCCGACGGCCTCGGCGCTCCGCTGCAGGGCGCCCAGCAGGGCTGGCGGCCCTTCGGGCATGCCGCCCTTCCCGCCGCGCCCATCGGCTTTGCGGTCGCCGCGCCGGTGCTGCGACTCAAAGAGGGCGCGCGGCAGGTGACGCTGATCGTAGAGCTGGACGCTCCGCCGGTCGCGCAGGCGCTGCAGGAGCGCTTCGAGTGCTTCCTCACCGGCCCGCAGGGCTGGCTCGGCCCCTATCTGCCAGAGGTGACGCTCGACACAGCCCGGCTCTCGCTCTCCTTCGCGGTCGGCGCGGGCGAGGAGCCCGTGGTCGACTACGACTCAGCGAAGCACCAGCACGCCTTTGCGGCGAACGCGCCGGTGCTGCAGGTGCTGCTGAGGGACGACGGTCCGCACGGCTACGCGGCGCTGAGGCCGCTGGCGGTGCGCGCGGCGAGCCTGGAAGTAGTGGCGCAGGGCGTGCGCTCGCTCGAGCTCGAGGGGGACGCCGGCCCGCTCGACGCTCGGCGCGCCTTCCAGCCTTTCGGCCCGCAGCCGGTGCCGGGGTCGCGCTTCCTCGTCGGCTACCCCGAGGCGCTGTCGAAAAGGCTTGCCGAGCTGAAGCTCGAGCTGCACTGGCTGGGATTGCCGGGGACCGATCTGGCCGCGATCTACGCCGACTACGATGTCAAGCGCACCGAGAGCGACTTCACCGTGAATGTCGTGTTGCGCGACGCCGCCGGGCAGGAAACGCTCGGCGGCGCCGGATTCCTGCTATTCCAGCCGCGCGAGCAGGACAAGGTGGAGCTGCGCTTCGCGCCGGGCGCGGCGCCGCCCGAGCCGCCAAGGCCCGGCCGGGCGCGCGCGCTGCATGTGCGCGCGCTCGCCGCCGGACGCAGCCGCTGGGCAGTAACGGCGGTACAGCGCGAGCTGTGGAGGAAGCCGGTGCTTCACTTCGGTGCCGCCGCGGCGCCGCAGCCGCGCGCCGGCTTCGTCACGCTGAGCCTGGCGAACGACTTCCGTCACGCCGAGTACCGCGCGAAGCTGCTGCAGGGCCGGGCGCTCACCTTCGAGCCTTACACACCCACGCTGCGCGAGGTGGTGCTCTCGTACAAGGCGACCTCGGGAACCGTGCGCCTCGACGACGACACCACCTTTGCCGACGACGAGTTGCAGTTCTTCCACGTGGGCGCCTTCGGGCAGCGGCGCGAACATGCCTGGCTGCGCCGCCAGCTCGCCGTCGACGACCCGCGCGTGCCGCTGCTGCCGCCGTACGAGGACAACGGCGAGCTGCTCATCGGGCTGAGCGGCCTAGAGGCGGGCGACAGCGTGAGCCTGCTCTTCAAAGTCGCCGAAGGCAGCGCCGATCCGGACGCCGAGCCCCCGCCGGTGCACTGGGCGGTGCTGTGCGACAACTACTGGAAGCCGCTCGCGGGCGGCGACGGGCTGCGCGACGGCACGGACGGCTTCCTTGCCACCGGCATCGTACAGGCGACCATCCCGCCGCAAGCCGGCACAGTGAACAGCATGCTGCCCGCCGGGCTGCTGTGGCTCAAGGCCGCGGCGCGCCGGCAGGCGGGCGCGGTGTGTGCGCTGGTCGGCGTCGCGGCCAACGCCATCGAGGTGGAGCGGCGCACGGGCGGCGAGGCCGGCCGGCTGTGGACGCCGCTGCCCGCGGGCAGCATCGCCAAGCTCAAGACTCCGGTGGCGTCAGTCAAGTCGGTCACGCAGCCTTTCGCCACCTACGGCGGCACGACGCTCGAGTCGCAAGCCCACCTCAACCTGCGCGCCGCCGAGCGGCTGCGCCATCGCGGCCGCTGCATCACTGCCTGGGACTACGAGCGCACGGTGCTGGCTGCCTTTCCGGAAGTGCGCAAGGTGAAATGCCTGCCGCACTCGGCGAGCAACGGCGCGTGGCTCACGCCGGGGCGCGTACTGGTCGTGGTGGTGCCCGACCTGCGCCGGCGCGTCGCAGTCGACCCCCTGCAGCCGCGCGCCGACGCCGCCACGCTGAACCGCATCGAGCGGCACCTGCGGGCGCGCGCCCCGATGCGCGTCGACGTGCAGGCGCGCAACCCGCGCTACGAGCGCGTGCGGCTGGACTTCCGGCTGCGCCTGCGTCCGGGCTTCGAGTTCAACTACTACTGCGGCAAGGTGAGCGAGGCGCTGGTTGCCCACCTTTCGCCATGGATGTGCGACCTCGGCCGCGAGCTCTCCTTCGGCGGCGCGGTCTACAAGTCCGCGCTGCTCGACTTCGTCGAGGAGCTGCCGTACGTCGACTACGTCGCCGACTTCCGCATGTATCACCTGCGCGGCACGCCGGAGGATGCGGCCGACGTGAGCGAGGCGCGCGCCGGCGCACCCGACGCCATCCTGGTGTCCGACGCGACGCACGACATCCGGCCGGTGCCATGAGCGCGCTCTCCGAGGGAACGGTCCGCAAGCCGCAGGCGCTGGCGCCGGGCCTCGACCCCGCGCCATTGTTCGACCACGGGCTGGACCGAGTACGCGCCTATGCGCACGAGCAGTGGAGCGACCACAACATCCACGATCCCGGCATCACCGCGCTCGAGCAGGTCTGCTACGCCATCACCGACCTTTGCTATCGCGCGTTCCACCCGGTCGAGGACTTGCTCGCCACCGCGCAGGACAACGAGCGCAGCCTGGCGACGCACTTCTTCGGCCCGCGCGAGCTCCTGCCCAACCGGCCGCTCACCGAGCTCGACTACCGCAAGCTGACGATCGACGTGCCCGGGGTGCGCAATGCCTGGGTCTTCGCGGTCGAGCCCGCGTATTACGCCGACCCCGTCGAGGGGCGGCTGCTGCACGAGGATCCCGGACTGCCAGGCGTCCGCCGCGTCGCGCTGCGCGGGCTGCACGGCGTGCGCATCGAGTGCGCCGACGAATATGCCCCGCCGGAAGCCAAGCATGCGATCCTGCAGGCGGTCAAGGTGCGGCTGCAGGCCAACCGAAACCTGTGCGAAGACTTCGTCGAAATCGCCGAGGTCGAGACGCAGCCTTTCGTGCTGTGCGCCGAGATCGAGCTCGCGCCGGACGCCGACCCGGCGCAGGTGCACGCGCGCGTGCTGCTCGCCGTACAGCGCTACCTGCGTCCCGGCGTGCCGCGCTACACGCGCGACAAGGTGCCCGGGGACGACCCTGATGTCTTCGAAGGACCGGCGCCCGACAACGGCTTCATCGACGCGCGCGAGCTCGCCGCCGCGGAGCTGCGCAGCGTGCTGCGCCTGTCCGACATCGCCGGCGAGGTAATGGACGTCGAGGGCGTGCGCGCGGTGCGCGAGATCGTGCTGCGCCCGCGCCTGGAGGAAGGCGGGGCGGCACCGGCCGAGACCAAATGGGAAATCACCGTCCAGCCCCTCAAGCGCGCCACGCTCGACGCGGCGCACTCCCGCCTGGTGCTCTACAAGGGCAGCATGCCGGTGCCCTCCGCCGGAGCGCTGGCGCTGTACGAGACCCTGGCGCGGGAAGCCGAGCAGGCATACGCGCGCCGCGTGCCGGGCGAGCGGCAGGTACCACCCGGCCGCTTCCGCAACCCCGCCACCTACTTATCGCTGCAGCAGCATTTTCCCGCGCTCTACGGCATCGGCGAGGCCGGTCTGCCGCCCGGCACGAGCGCGCTGCGCCGCGCGCAGGCGCGCCAGCTCCAGGGCTACCTGCTGTTCTTCGACCAGATCCTGGCCAACGCCTTCGCCCAGCTGGCCGCTGTACGCTCCCTGTTCTCGCTCGAGCCCGATCTGGAGCACAGCTATTTCTCGCAGCCGGTGGAGTCGGTTCCGGGCTTTCGTGAGCTCTACCCGTCGCCGCCGGAAGACACCCCGCAGGAAGACCATGGCGCCTGGCGCGAGCGCATCCAGGCGCTGCTCGACCGCCTCGCGGAGACGCGCGAGGACATGCTCGCGCGACGCAACCGGTTTCTGGACCACCTGCTCGCGCGCTATGCCGAGCGGCTGCAGGACTATCTCGCGATCCACGCCGCGCTGTTCGGCGCCACGCCGGCCGAGACCGCACGCGCGAAGTGCGCCTTCCTGCGCGACTACCCGGCGCTGGGCGCCGAGCGCGGGCGCGCCTTCGACTACAGCGCGGGCCCCGCGTGGAGCAACGTGCCGGGACTGGAGAAGCGCCTTGCGCACCTGCTCGCGTTGGGCGCGGTCACCTACGAGATCTACCAGGAGCGCGATGTCGACGGCATCGACGAATACCGCTTCCGGCTGCGGCGCAGGTTCGCCGAAGGCGTCCTGCTCAGCAGCAGCACGCGCTACCCCTCGCCCGAGGCCGCGATCGAGGAGCTGCAGCGCGCCCTGCCCCTTGCGGAGACGGCGGCGGGGTACCAGCGCCGGCAGGCCGACGACGGTACGTTCTATTTCAACATTGTCGACGGCACGGGCGAGGTGGTGGCGCGCCGCATCGAGTACTTCGCCACCGAGGCCGCGAGGGAAGCGGCCATCGACGAGCTGAAGGCCGTGCTCGCCGAGCATCACAGCGAGCGCCTGTGCGTCATCGAGAACATCCTGCTGCGGCCTCGGCCCGGCACGCAGGCCGACGCTTTCCTGCCGATCTGCGCCGAACCCGGCTGCGGCGACGACTGCGCCGGCGACGATCCCTACTCGTACCGGCTGCACATCGTGCTGCCGGCCAATGCGCGGCGCTTCCGCGACCCGGCGTTCCGCCGCTTCGCCGAGGAGGTGATCCGCCAGGAAACGCCAGCGCACCTGCTCCCCAAGATCTGCTGGGTGTCGGACGAGGACATGGCGCGCGTCGAGGGCGCCTGGCAGACCTGGCGCGCGCTGCTCGACGGCAGCGACACCACGTTCCGCGCCGACAGATTCGCGGCGCTGAGCAAGGCGCTGTACGAGGCGAAGAACGTGTATCCCGCGCAGATGCTCGCCGACTGCGCGGCTTCGGAGAAATTCGTGCTCGGGCGCAGCGCGCTCGGCAGCCTAAAGGAGGACGGCCCATGACCGAGAGCTTCCGCAACCTCGACGCCATCGAGAGCGGCTACACGGTGTTCGAGAAGGACCAGGTACTGACGCCCGAGCAGCTCAACGGCCTGGCCGGCTACCTTGATGACCAGGAGCGCCTGTCGCGCGTCGCGCTGCTCGGTGTGGGCATCGCCTGCGGGCTGTGGCCGTCGCTGCAGGGCAAGCGCGTGCGCCTGAGCCAGGGGGTCGGCACGACCACCGACGGCGACCTCGTGTTCCTGCCCGAGCCCACCTTCTACGACCGTTACAAGCCGTACGACAGCTCGGCGCCCAAGTACGATCCCTTCTACCACGGTACGCAGATGATCCGCGTCTACGAGCTGGTGCGCGAAGGTGAAAGCGACAGCCGCGCGCTGCCGCTCTCCGGCTTTGAGGCGCGCGAGGGCGAGCCGCCCGAGTCGCTGGCGGCAGTGCTGTACGTGGAGAGCACCTTGCGCGACGAGGACCTGTGCACCGGCACCGACTGCGACAACCGCGGCAAGGACTCGGTGCACACGCTGAAGCTGCTGCTGGTGGAGCGCAAGAACGCCGCGGGGCTCGCCGCGCCGCTCGATACGCCCGACGGCGCCGCGCGCCGCCTGCCCGAGCCGGTGGTGGCGGCGCGCGTCGTCCTGCAGGGTGTCAACACCGAGGCAGAGTTAGCTGCCCTGTACCGCAAGGCCTGCGCTGCCACGCACGCGCGACTCGTGACCACGCTCGAAGGCCTGTACGCGCCGTGCAAGGCGTTCCTGCAGGACCTCGCGCCGGTCGACCCGGCGCCGCGCTGGCGGGCGACGCTGGAGAAGATCCAGTCCGGCATCAAGGATCGCGGCATCCAGTACTACTACGACTTCCTCAAGGACCTGGCGGAAACCTACAACGCCTTCCGCGAGGCGCTGTTCGGCGACTCCGCGGTGTGCTGCCCGGACGTCGACGCGTTTCCGAAGCACCTGGTGCTCGGCAGCCTCGACCCGGCGCTGCGCAGCGCGGCCGAGCGCATCGGCTTCTTCCCCTCGCCGATGGTGAGCGACCGTGTCGAGCGGCGCGCGCAGGCGCGCTTCCTGATACGCAAGATCGACACGCTCATCGCCAGCTTCGTCCTGCCCGCGACGGCGCAGGACATCCGCATCACCCCCAGCGCGTTCGAGGACCGGCGCCTCGAGGAGCGTGCGATTCCCTTCTACTACGCGCTGCGCGAGGACCTGCCGGTCTACCGCGCCTGGAGCTATGTGCTGTGGCGGCGCGGCATGGAGCGCCACAACTATTCCTGGCACGCCGCGAGCTACGGCGCCGCCGGCGCCGCCGCCGACCCGCTCGCCGCGCAGATCGGCGCGTTCGACTTCTTCCGCATCGAGGGCCATCTCGGCTGGGACGCGCGCAAAGCGGCTGCGCTGCTGCGCGATCAGATCAGGCAGCGCAACCTGCCGATCGACGTCGAGACGGTCCTCATTGGCAAGGAACGCAAGCACGTGGTGTTCGACCGTCCGCACCGGTTCCTGGAGCTGTACAGGGTGCGCCACCTGATGCGTGCGGACATCGCCGCCGGGGCAAGCGAGGCGAACGAGTACGGCAAGGCTTTCGCCAACCAGATCACCGCGGCGGCCGGCAAGGAGATCAAGGATGAGGACGTCGGCCCGAACGTCAGCCTGGTCCAGTACGCCTCGGCGCAGAGGGATGCGCTCGGCGGCCAGGCGGCCAAGGTGAAGGAGAAGCTCGGCAAGGCGGGCTACGCCGCCGTGCCGGACTGGCTCACCGAGGTGAACGGCACCGCCGAGCTGATCGTGCAATGGCGCGACAAGCTGGCGCCGGTGACCAAGGACAATTACATCTCGCCCTTCGACAGTTTCCTCGGCGGCCCGCAGAAGCGCTGGCTCGCCGGCTTCGACGAGCTCATCCGCGACGCCGAGGAGAAGGAGGCTGACCGCCTGCTGCTCGCCGCGTACCTGGGCGAGCATCCGGGCCTCGAGCACTGCGCCGGCGTCCTGCGCGGCGGCACGTTCGTCCTGGTGCACGACGAGAGCCAGGTGGTGGTCGCCGATTTCATGCTGCCCTACCAGTGCTGCGAGCGCCGCGACGCGCCGGCGCCGCTGCCGCCGCTCACGCTGCCGCCGTTCTTCCCGCCGCTCAAGCTGCCGACCGGAGAGCCGCCCTTGGTCAAGTTCCCGCCGATCCGTCTGATGCCGCTCCCGGACAAGGCAGGCCTGGAGAAGCTGCGCCTGGACCTGGTGGCCAAAGTGCAGAGCGACGTCCAGCTGCACCTGAAGTACTTCGACGCCTTCAAGGACGCGGTTGCGGCCACCAAGGGGACCGGCGCCGCAACGCCGGCAGGAGTGCGGACCGACTTCGCCGACCCGCTGCTCAACCTGCGCGTCGCCGAGACGAACTACCGCACCCAGGAAGTCGACCGCCTGCGGACCAACCTGCTCGATCCCGGGATCGACGAGCAGACCCGCACCAACGTGGAGAAGGAGCTCGAGGCCGCGCAGGAGAACCTCGCCACGGCGATCGTCAACACCACTGAATACGTTGCGAGCAAGAACCTGGACGTCACGCCCGGCACGGAAGGCGCGCAGGTGCTGGCGATCGCGTCGGGCAGCTTCGCAAAAGTGACGAACACCACCACGCTCGCCAACGTGGAGAAGAGCCTCAGCGCGCTCGCCACCAGGCCCACCATCAAGCCGCAGATCGCCGGCACCATCAACAACATGCTGCTGGCGCGGGGGCAATGGTAGATGCCGGCGGCGGCGCATCGCGTGCGGTTGCAGCGCTGGCGCGTCGCGGCGCGCTCGGCGGGCGAGGCATTCACGCTGCGCACGCGCCTGAAGGCAGCCGTGGAGGACGAGCTGCTGCCCGTGTTCGGCCTCGCCTTCGACGAGGCAGCGCCGGAGGACGCGCTGCTGCACATCCCGCGGCTCGAGCTGCGCCTGCGTGTGCCGAGCCTCGATGCGCTGGCCGGCGCGCTGGGCGAAGCGCTCGGCGAGGCGTTGCGGCGCGAGCTGCGCGTGCGCCCACCCCCGCCGCCCCGCGCCGCAGCCGCCGAGCGCCTGTCCGTGCTGCTGGGTTACCTGGACAGCGGCACGCTCGCCTGGCATGCCGCGCACCTCGACATCGCTACCATCACGCCTGAGCTTCGCGCCGCGCTGCTCGCGAACCTCTCCCCGATCGTGCACCGCGCGCGCCGCGAAACCGCGTCCTTCGAGCGCGCGATGCGGTACTGCTTCCGCCTGCTACAGCTCCTGCCGCCGCAAGACTGGCCAGAAGTCGCCGCCTGCGTCGAACCCGTCGATGCTCCCTTGCCTGCCGCACAGGGCACCCCGTCCGCCGGCACCTCGCCAACGCCGAGGCAGGTAAGCGAACCGGCCGAGCTGCTGGCCTTGCCGGAGCGTGAATGGCCGCCGGCCGCAGCGCGCATGATCGCCGCCGTCGGCGGCCTGCGGGCGGCCATCGCGCCGCTCGCCACGGGTCGCGTCGCACTTGCGCGGCACGATGCCCTGCGCCTTGCCGCCGCGCTGCTAGCGGCGGCGGCGACACAGGTTGAACCGCGCAGTTCCGCAGGGGAGCGAGCGCCGGCCGCGCGCACTCAAGTCATGGATCTCGCGGAACAGCGAGGCAAAGCTGCCTCGGCCGCTCCGGATGCGCCGCGCGCCGTCGAGCACAGCGCCGCGCTCATGGCGGCAAGCGTGGGCCTCGTGCTGCTGCATCCGTTCCTGCCGCAGCTTTTCGGGACCTGCGAACTGTACCGGGAGGGCGAGCTCGTCTCGCTGCCGCGCGCCGCAGCGCTGCTGCACTGGCTCGCCACGGGGCGGGAAGAGGTGTTCGAGTTCGAGCTCGGCTTCGTGAAGCTGCTCCTCGGGTTGCACCCCGAGACCCCGCTCGTGGTGGGCGAGGGGCTGCTCGGCGCGCACGAGCGCGAGGAAGGCCAAGCGCTGCTGAACGCCGCGCTCGGGCACTGGAAGGCGCTCAGGGGCACTACGCCGGACGGGCTGCGCCTCGCCTTCCTGCAGCGGCGCGGAGCACTGCGCGAGGCGGACGACGGCTGGCGGCTGCAGCCCGAAAGCGAGTCCTACGACGTGCTGCTGGGGCACCTGCCCTGGGGCTTTGCGACGGTGAAACTGCCATGGATGACACGACCGCTGTACACGGACTGGCCGACGCCCTGAGGGCGAACGCCGGCGACCTGGAAGCCGACCTGCAGTGGTTCACGCGCGTGCTCGACGCGCGCCTGAAAGGCTACTTCGGCAGCGGCGCCGCGCCGCGGCCCGATCCGCTCGCCATCGCGCCGCCGCCGCTCGCGCCTGGGGGCTCGGCCTATGCGCGCTTCGTGTGCGAGACGCGCGTGCCGCCGAGCGCGCGCCTGGTGCTGCTGCTCGCGCTCATCCCGCACGTGCGCCCGCAGCTGCTCGACGTGCTGTGGTCGCGCAACGAGGTCACGCAGCGCGGCTTCACCGAGTTCGGCGGCATGCAGGGCGCGAGCCACGGCGGCTTCATCCCCACGGGCGAGACCGCGGTGTTCCTGCTCGCGGGCGACGAATTGGCGACGCGCTTCCAGATGGCGCGCCTGTTCGAGGGCGACCAGCTGCTCGCGCGCCACAACGTGGTGCACCTCGCAGGCGTGGCGCCGGGCGAGTCGGCGCTGAGCGGGGCGCTGGTGCTTTCGCGCGAGCGCCTGCACCGCTTTACCACCGGTCTGGAGCGCCGCCCGGCCTTCAGCAACGACTTTCCCGCGCGGCTCATCCGCACCGAGCTCGGCTGGGACGAGCTGGTGCTGCCGGCAGCCACGCACGAGCAGCTCGACGAGGTGAAGCGCTGGATCCGCCACGGTGGCCGGCTGCTCGACGACTGGGGCATGCGCGACAAGCTGCGCCCGGGCTTCGTCAGCCTGTTCCACGGCGCACCCGGCACGGGCAAGACGCTGTCGGCGAGCCTGCTCGGCAAGCACTGCGGCTGCGACGTCTACAAGCTCGACCTCAGCATGATCGTGTCGAAGTACATCGGCGAGACCGAGAAGAACCTCGCCAAGGTGTTCGACCTCGCCGAGCACAAGGGCTGGATCCTGTTCTTCGACGAAGCCGACGCGCTCTTCGGGCAGCGCACGCGCATCTCCGACTCGCACGACCGCTTCGCCAACCAGGAGGTGAGCTTCCTGCTGCAGCGAGTCGAGGACTTCAGCGGCGTGGTGATCCTCGCTTCGAACCTGAAAGCCAATATCGACGAGGCGTTCATGCGCCGCTTCCAGTCGGTGGTGCACTTCCCCATGCCGCGCCCGGCGGAGCGGCTACGCATCTGGCGCGCCGCGTTCTCGAGCAAGGCGCGCCTGGAGGCCGACATCGACCTCCCGGCGATCGCCGAGAAGTACGAACTCTCCGGCGGCACCATCATGAACGTGGTGCGCTATGCCTCGCTCGCCGCGCTCGCCCGCGAAAGCGACAGCGTGCGCGTGGAGGATCTCGAGGAAGGCCTGCGGCGCGAGCTCCTGAAGGAAGGCCGCGCGCCCTAGGGCACAGCCTTGCGAACGGCCGCGCAGAGACTCGTCAATCGCCCGCCGCAGACCCTCCCGGCGGCGCAGGCGGTGCGCGCGGCGAATGCCGGCAGCCACGCGCTGCCCGGCCCGGCGGAGCAGGAAGCCGAGTCGGTGGCGCGCAACGTCGTGCGCCTGCCGGTGCCGGCGAGCGCCGTGCCGCGCCCCGCGCCTGAGCTGCTCGCCGGAGCGCCGCTGCCGCCCGACGTGCGCCGCTTCATGGAGCCGCGCCTGGGGGCCGACCTCAGCGTGGTGCGCGTGCACACCGACGAGCGCGCGGCGCAGCTCAGCCGCCAGCTCAATGCGCGCGCCTTCACCGTGGGCAATGAAGTCTTCTTCGGCAGGGACCGCTTCCGGCCCGAGACCGGGGAAGGCCGCGAGCTGATCGCGCACGAGCTCACCCACACGCTGCAGCAGACGAACGGCCCGGCGCGCGTGCAGCGCCTCGGCCTCGACGACGTGCTCGACGGCCTCGCCGAGCTCGCCGCCAACGTGCCGGGCTTCACGCTGCTCACGCTGATCATCGGCCGCAACCCGATCAACCTGCGCCCGGTGGAGCGCACCCTGATCAATCTGCTGCGCGGCTTCATCGGGCTCATCCCCGGCGGCGAGCTGCTCTACCAGGTGCTCGAGCGCTACGGCGTCACGCAGCGCATCGCGGCCTGGGTGAGCGAACAGGTCGACGCCATGGGCATCACCTTCCAGGGACTGCGCGACTCGTTCACGCGCTTCACCGATTCCCTGGGCTGGAGCGACATCTTCAGCCCCGGCCAGGTGTGGCGGCGCGCGCAGGACATCTTCATGCCGACCATCCGGCGCGTCACGGCCTTCGTGTCGCAGCTCGCGTCGCAGGCCATTACCTGGCTGAAGGAGACCTTCACTGAGCCGCTGGCGAATTTCTGCCGCGAAATCCCAGGCTACGCGCTGATTGCCGTGCAGCTCGGCCGCGATCCCTTCACCCAGTCCCCGGTGGCGCGCACCGCGATGAACGTGGTGCGTGCGGTCGCCGAGTTCATCCCGAGCGGCCGCGAAAAGGTCGACCAGCTCGCGCAGTCGGGCGCGCTCGAGCGCGCCTACAACTGGTTCATGGAGGAAACCCGCGCGCGCAATCTCACCTGGAACCGCGTCACCGGCACTTTCGCCGCGGCCTGGAACGCGCTGCGACTCGAGGACGTGCTGCACCCGATCGACACGTTGCGGCGCATGGTCGGCATCTTCCGGCCGCTGCTCGTGGACCTGGCCGGCTTCGCGCGCGCCGCGCTCATGCAGCTCGCCGAATTCATCTTCGAGGCCGCCATGGGCGCGGGCGGCGCTCGCATCGTCGCGATCTTCAGGCGCGCGCGCGGCGCGTTCAACACCATCATCGCCGACCCGGTCGGCTTCCTGCGCAACCTGCTCACCGCCGTCGGCCAGGGGGTGCGCCAGTTCATGACCAACATACTCACGCACCTGCGCGATGGCGTGATCGCCTGGCTCGCCGGCCCGGTGGCGCAGGCCGGGGTGCAGATGCCCGAGCGCTGGGACCTGCGCGGAATCATCTGGTTCGTCCTGCAGATCCTCGGCTTGACCTGGATCCGCATCCGCCAGAAGCTCGTGCGCCTGATGGGCGAGCGCCCGGTGGCGATGCTGGAAGCCGGCTTCCAGCTCATCCAGGAGATCCGCGAGCGCGGCCTGGTGCAGGCCCTGCGCGACCGCGTCACCGAGTTCTTCGGCAGCCTGCGCGAAGCCGCCCTCGGCGCCATCCGCTCCTTCATCCAGCAGCGCCTGGTGATGGCGGGCATCACCCAGCTCATCTCCATGCTCAATCCGGTCGGCGCCGTGATCCAGGCGATCATCAAGACCTACACCACGATCCAGTTCTTCATTCAGCGCATCAACCAGATCCTCGACCTGGTGGAGTCGATCGTGAACTCCATTGCCGCCATCGCCGCGGGCGCGATGGCCTCCGCGGCCAACTTCATCGAGCGCACCATGGCGCGCACCATTCCGGTGATCCTGGATTTCCTCGCGCGCTTCATCGGCCTGGGCGATGTCGCCGGGCAGGTGCAGACCGCCATCCGCAACCTGCAGGCGCGCGTCGACCAGATGCTCGACCGCGCCGTCGACTGGATCCGGCGCCAGGCCTCCTCGCTCGCCAGCCGCGCGCTCGGTGGGGATCCGACCGCTCCACCCGCGCAGCGGCTGCAAAACGGCCTGCGCGAAGGCGTCGCAGCCGTGAACCGGCTGAGCGGCAGCCGCATAGGAATCGCCCTCATCCGCCCGCTGCTCGGCGCCATCCGCCTGCGCCATCACATGCAATCGCTCGAAGCGATCGCCATCGGCGGCCGCTGGGTCATTCGCGGCGTGGTCAATCCAACTGCAGACTCGCAGACTGAAAAGCAGGCCGACGAAGGCAACGTGGACGACTGGCCCACCGGCAGCGCGGTTGATCCCATACCGATCAAGTGGTTCAAGCCCCGAGACGGCTTCTATCCGACCATCCGGATTCGCGGCGGCGCAGAGCGAACCCCGCGGCAGGGCATTCTGCTGCCGGAAATCGACCGCACGGCCGCGCGCAATCTCGTAGTCCTCAACGAGAACTTCATGGCAGTCGACGACAAGATCCGTCGCAGGCCGCGAGGATCGGAAAACGTGAAGAATCAGATCCGTGCGCACCTGGACAAGCTGCTCGAGCTATCGCCAAGTCACGCGGACCGGATCTTCTTCGACGACTCTGGAGGCTACGCGGTGGACCACATTCGCGACCTCACATGGAGCGGCGCCGATGACGATGGAAACCTGTGGCCGCTCGCATCCGCGAAGAACAATGCCATCAATGCATCGCATAACCAGCGGGTGCGAGTGAAAGTAGACTCCAGAACGATCCGCACTGCCGCCGCGTCGCAGTTCGGCGACAAATGGTTCAGGATCAAGCAGATCGCCACTTCGGCGCCAAGCTCCGCAGGGGACCACGGAACGGACAACGACAACCCGATCAACAGCGGAGTCGGAGCTATCCCGAAGAGGAGTCCCTGATGCCCGCGCCCGCTGCCGCCACGAACGTGCGCGCCACGTCGGCGCGCACCCCGGCTGCAGCCCCGGCAGCACGCAAGCCCGCGCCGGGGCCCGTGGTCGCCGTCGACGGGTTGCGCATGTACCTCATGCGCAGCGGCGCCTGGATCAAGCTGCCGGACGACATGACCGCGGAGCAGGCGGCGCAGCTCGAGGCGGAGGGCGCGGCGGCGGAGAAGCGGCTCGGGAAAGGCCCGGCGCCGGAGCCGGTGCCGGATGTGAAGAAGCCGGCCAAGAAGGAAGCGGTGAAGGAGCCGCGCAAGCAAAGGAGAAGGCGCGGCGCCGCGGAGCGAGGAAAGGCTGCGGCGAAGGCGGCGGCAGCCGCGGCGGCGGAGTTCCTGGGCGCGGTGGGGAACAGCAAGGTGGCGCAGTACCTCGCCTCGAAGGCGCTGCCGGTGCTTTCCAGGGGGCTCGCCGCGCTCGGGCGGCTCAAACAGAACGAGCAGACGCACGATGATGCCGGCGAGAAGCTGAAGAAGTCGGAAAGCGCGGTGGTGATTCCGCCGAGCGAAGGCCAGTCGAAGAGCAATGCCGGGCAGGTCGAGACCTTGGACGAGCGCCCAGCGCCCGTGGTGGATGAGAAGAAGGCCAAGGGCACGCTGCAGGAGTCGCTCGCCGAGAACCTGCCGAGGAACATCGAGGCGGCTGACAACTTCAAGCGCGACAAGAAGGCGCAGCACATGGGCACGGACGTGCTCGCGGTCGTGCAGACCGATAAGAACGCGGTGATCGGCACGTTCGGCGCAATGACGCAAACACCCCCGCCCACTCCGCCGGACGCCACGCCGCTCGATCTGCCGCCGGTGGAAGCGGCGCCGCGCACGCCGCCGATGAATCTTGCCCAGGGGTTCCTGCCGCCCTTCCTCAAGGAGCATCTCGACCTCACCGGGTATACGAAGCAGGCGGACGCACGGCTGAAGGAGGAAGGCGTCACGCAGGAGCAGCTGGACATGGTCGACAGCGGCGAGCTTGCCGAGGCGAACCGCGAGAAGAAGGGAATGGAGCTCAAGGCGAAGAACGAGCCGCTGGTGGTGCAGCAGGCGGCGAAGCAGGAGGCGGTCCAGGTCGAAATAGGCCTCGCGCAGGAGGAGAAGCTCGGCCGCGACGCCATGCACGCCAAGCGCCGCGCCGGGCTGAACAACACCGCGCAGAAGCAGAAGGGCACGAAGAGCGCGCTGGAGAAGAAGCGCGACGAGGTCGCGCGCGAGATCAACGGCCGCTACGAGAAGGTGCAGGCGAGCGTCACGAAGAAGCTCGATGACCTCGAGAAGCAGTCCATGAAGCGCTTCGACGACGGCAACGCCCGGGCGGCGAAGCAGTTCGAGGACAACGTCAAGCTCGATCTCGACGCCTACAAGGCCGACCGCTACTCGGGATGGTTCGGCTGGGCGCGCAAGGCCAAGGACTGGCTGCTCGGCATGGACGAGCTGCCGCGAGTCAAGCAGATCTTCGACGTCAACCGCGCCGCGTTCGTCGCCGCCATCGACAAGCTGGTCGAGGCGATCGCCGCCGAGAACAAGCGGGTGATCCAGGAGTGCAAGGACGAGCTCGGCGACGCGCGCAAGAAGATTCAGGAGTACGCGGACGGCCTCGAGCCCGGGCTCAAGGACATCGGCCGCAAAGCGGCCGCCGACATGGGCGACAAGCTGAACGACCTCGACCAGTTCGTCGGCGATCGGGAGAAGGAGTTGCAGGCGAAGCTCAAGGACAAGCAGACTGAGGCGATCAAGGCCATCGACCAGAAGATCGAGAAGATGAAGGAGGCGATGTCCGGCGCGCTGGCGAAGCTCGGCCGCCTGCTGCTGTGGGCGGCGAAGAAATTCTTCACCTGGGCGCTGGAGAAATTCGGCTTCTCGCTCTCGACCATCGACAGCATCATCAACAAGGGCACGGCGGTGCTGAAGGCCATCTTCACCGGGCCGATCGCGTTCGTGAAGAACCTGATCCGCGCCGCAAGGGACGGCTTCCACAGCTTCGCCA
>JAOUGZ010000137.1 GCA_029865405.1 Betaproteobacteria bacterium | reverse complement strand
GCGCCAGCACGTAGTACACGGGCACCGCGAGGGCAGTGTGGGGCAGCGCGAGCGGCACGCGCCGTGCGCCCTGCTTCTCGAACCAGGCGAGGGCGGCGTCCACGCACTGGCGCACGCCTGGCTCGACGCCCTCGCCGTGGTATTCGCGCGGCAGGCCGATGCGCATCCCCTTCAGCGGCAGCGCGAAGCCGCGCGTGTAGTCCTCCTTCTCGCGCGCCAGGCTGGTCGAATCCCGCGCGTCGTGCCCCGCCATGACGTTGAGCAGCAGCGCCAGGTCGGCGGCGCTTCGCGCCAGCGGCCCGCCCTGGTCGAGCGAGGAGGCGAACGCGACCATGCCGTAGCGCGACACCAGGCCGTAGGTCGGTTTCAGGCCGCACACGCCGCTGAGCGCCGCCGGCTGGCGGATCGAGCCGCCGGTGTCGGTGCCGGTCGCCACCGGCGCCATGCGCGCCGCGACCGCCGCGGCGGAGCCCCCCGAGGACCCGCCCGGCACGCGCTTGCGGTCCCAGGGGTTGCGTACCGGCCCGAAGTACGAGGTCTCGTTCGACGAGCCCATGGCGAACTCGTCCATGTTCGTCTTGCCGAGCTGCACCGCGCCGGCCGCATCGAAGCGCTCGATGACGTGGGCGTCGTACGGGCTGGTGTAATGCTCCAGCATCCTCGAGCCGCAGGTGGTGCGCAGCCGCCGCGTGCAGAAGATGTCCTTGTGCGCCACCGGGATCCCGGTGAGCGGCCCCGCCTCGCCGAGCGCCCGGCGCTCGTCGGCGCGCCGCGCCTGGTCGAGGCTTTCCTTTTCGTCCACCGTGATGAACGCGTTCAGCGGCCCGTTCAGGGACCGGATGCGATCGAGGTGGAGCTGCGTCAGCTCGACGCTGGACACGCGCCGGGCGGCCAGCGCCGCCTGCAGCTCGCCGAGGCCGGAATCGAGCACTTACTCGATCACTTTCGGGACCAGGTACAACCCGTCTTCGACCGCGGGCGCCGCGGCCTGGAAACGGGCGCGCTGATCGGTCTCGGTCACCGCGTCGGGCCGCAGCGGCTGCACGAGATCGAGCGCGTGGGACATCGGCTCGATGTCGCCGGTGTCCACCGCCCGCAACTGGTCGATCAGGCCGAGCACCCGGTTCAGGCGCTCGCCGACGAGCGCCGACTCGTCCTCGCGCACGGCGATGCGCGCAAGCCGCGCGATGCGCCGGATCTGGTCTGGGGAGAGCGACATTGCGCTGCGCAAAAAAAGGGGTTCGCGGGCCGGTCTCAGGCTTGCTCGAGGCCTTGTTGCGAGTATTATATGCCCTTTAGTGACACAGCCTTAGCGTGCAAAGTTAAGGCGCAACCAACAGGGCGGCGACCACCACGGACATGTTCGGATTTCTGCGCAGTTACTTCTCCAACGATCTCGCGATCGACTTGGGCACGGCCAACACGCTGATCTACGTGCGCGGCAAGGGCATCGTGCTCGACGAGCCTTCGGTAGTGGCGATCCGCCAGGAAGGCGGCCCCAACGCGAAGAAGACCATCCAGGCGGTCGGCAAGGAAGCGAAGATGATGCTCGGCAAGACGCCGGGCAACATCGTCGCCATCCGGCCGATGAAGGACGGCGTGATCGCCGACTTCACCATCACCGAGCAGATGTTGAAGCAGTTCATCAAGAAGGTGCACGACAACAAGCTCTTTTCGCCTTCGCCGCGCATCATCATCTGCGTGCCCTGCGGCTCGACGCAGGTCGAGCGCCGCGCGATCCGCGAGAGCGCGATCGGCGCGGGCGCGGGCCAGGTGTACCTGATCGAGGAACCGATGGCGGCGGCGATCGGCGCCGATCTGCCGGTGTCCGAAGCGACCGGCTCGATGGTGGTCGACGTCGGCGGCGGCACCACCGAGGTCGGCGTGATCTCGCTCGGCGGCATGGTGTACTCGGGCTCGGTGCGCGTCGGCGGCGACAAGTTCGACGAGGCGATCATCAACTACATCCGCCGCAACTACGGCATGCTGATCGGCGAGACCACCGCCGAGACCATCAAGAAGCAGATCGGCTCCGCCTTCCCGGGGAGCGAGGTGCGCGAGATGGAAGTGAAGGGGCGCAACCTCGCCGAAGGGATTCCGCGCAGCTTCACCATCAGCTCCAACGAGATTCTCGAAGCGCTGACCGAGCCGCTCAACCAGATCGTCGGCGCGGTGAAGTCCGCGCTCGAGCAGACCCCGCCCGAACTGGGCGCCGACATCGCCGAGAAAGGCATGGTGCTCACCGGCGGCGGCGCGCTGCTGCGCGATCTCGACCGCCTGTTCATGGAGGAGACCGGCCTGCCCGTGATCGTCGCCGACGATCCGCTCACCTGCGTGGTGCGCGGCTCCGGCAAGGCGCTCGAGAAGATGGAGTACTTCGGCCCGATCTTCACCAACGACTGAGCGAAGGGGACGCCCGCGCGCGCGGCCGCCCCTTTCCCGCGATGGAGCATACGCCCCCGCCCTTCTTCGTCCGCGGCCCCGCTCCCCTCGTCCGGCTCGCGTTCTTCGCCTCGCTTTCGCTGACGCTGCTGGTGCTCGACGCGCGCTTCGGCTATGCCGAAGCGATCCGCAGCGTGCTCGCGCTCGCCGCCTATCCGATCCAGCAGGTCGCGCGGCTGCCGGTGGCGCTCGCCGAAGGCGTGGCCGGCTATTTCGCCAGCCAGGCGCACCTGCGCGAGGAGAACGAGGTGCTGCGCGCCCGGCTGCTCGCCTCGGCGCTCGACGCGCAGCGCTTCGAGTCCGCGGCGGCCGAGACGTCCAACCTGCGCCGGCTCATCGGCGCCGCCGAGCGCCTGCAGAGAAAGGCGCTGCCCGCGGAGATCCTGTACTCGGGCCGCGATCCCTACGCGCGCAAGGTGATCGTCGATCGCGGCACGCAGCACGGCGCCGAGCCGGGCAGTCCCGTGGTGGACGACGTCGGCGTCATCGGCCAGCTGACGCGCGCGCATGCGTTCGTCTCCGAAGTCACGCTGCTCACCGACAAGGACCAGGCGATCCCGGTGCAGGTGCTGAGGAACGGCCTGCGCGCCATCGCCTTCGGCGGCGGCGCCTCCGGACAGCTCGAGCTGCGCTACATGGCGGCCAACGCCGACGTCGAGAGCGGCGATCTGCTCGTCACCTCGGGCATCGACGGCACCTATCCCCCGGACCTGCCGGTGGCCGCGGTGGTGCGCGTCGAGCGCGATGCCGCGTACACGTTTGCGCGGGTGCTGGCGCAGCCGGTCGCCGGCGTCGAGCGCGGCCGCTACGCGCTGCTGCTCTCGGCGGGCGCGCGCCCGCCCGCCTATCCCGAGGACGCCACCGAGACGAAAGGCGCGAAGAAGCGCCGTGCGCGAAAGCCGCTTGCCGATGGCTCTTGATCGCCCGCAGCGCATCCTGGCGCCGGTGAGCACCGGCATCATCGTCGCGTCGTTCATCGGCGCGCTGCTGCTCGAATTCATGCCCTGGCCCGACGTCATGCTGGCGCCGGACTTCGTCGCGCTCACACTCGCCTTCTGGTGCGTGCGCCAGCCGCGGCGCGTGGGCCTCGCCACCGGCTGGGCGCTCGGCCTGCTGGTGGACGCCGGCAACGGCGTGCTCCTCGGGCAGCACGCGCTTGCCTATTCGGTCCTCGCCTTCGCCGGCATCGCGCTGTCGCGCCGCATCCTGTGGTTCGACCTGTGGGGACAGATGCTGCACGTGCTGCTGCTGCTCGAGGGCGCCCAGGGCGTGGCGCTCGGCGTGCGCCTCGTGACCGGCGCGGAATTTCCGGGCTGGACGCTCTTTGCCGGACCGGCGCTCGCGGCGCTGCTGTGGCCCTTGCTGGGCTGGCTGCTGCTGCTGCCGCGGCGCCGGCCCGCGCTCGACGAGCATCGCGCGCTATGAGGTTCGCCGAACTGCGCAACACCGAAGGCGAGCTGCACGCTTTCCAGGTGCGCCTGGGCGTCGCGGGCCTCGCGGTGCTCATCGCCTTTGGCCTGCTGCTTGCGCGCTTCGTCTGGCTCCAGGTCCTGCAGCACGAAGCCTACAGCGCGCGGGCGGAGGAGAACCGCATCGCCATCGTGCCGCTGCCGCCGAACCGCGGCCTGATCCTCGATCGCAACGGCGAGGTGCTGGCGCGCAACTACCTCGCCTACACGCTGGAGATCTTCCCGGCGCGCGTGCGCAACATCGATGCCACCATCGCCCAGCTCGCGGCGTTCGTCGACATCCAGCCGCGCGACCGCGCGCGCTTCAGGAAGCTGCTGCAGGAGACGAAGAACGCCGAAAGCCTGCCCATCCGCACGCGCCTTACCGACGAGGAAGTGGCGCGCATCGCCGCCAATCGCTGGCGCTTCACCGGCGTCGACATCAAGGCGCGCCTGTTCCGCAGGTACCCCTTTGGCGAGCGCGCCTCGCACGTCATCGGCTACATCGGGCGCATCACCGCGAGCGATCTCGAGGCCCTCGAGGAAAAGGCAAGCGCGGCCAACTACCGCGGCACCGACTACATCGGCAAGGCGGGCATCGAGGCGAGCTACCAGGAGGAGCTGCACGGCACCACCGGCTTCGAGCGGCTCGAGATCGACGCCGCGGGCCGCGGCATCCGCGCGCTCTCGCGCACCCCGGCGCAGCCCGGCAACAATGTCGCGCTGACCCTGGACATCCGCCTGCAGGAAGTGGCCGAGCGCGCGTTCGGCGAGCGGCGCGGCGCGCTGGTGGCGATCGAGCCCGCCACCGGCGGCGTGCTCGCCTTCGTCTCCAGCCCGGGGTTCGATCCGAACCTGTTCGTGGACGGCATCGACCCGCAGAGCTGGGAGGACCTGATGGACTCGCCCGACCGGCCGCTCAACAACCGCGCCATCGCCGGGCTTTACCCGCCGGGCTCGACGTTCAAGCCGTTCATGGCGCTCGCCGCGCTGGAACTGGGCAAGCGCACGCCGCGCACGACGATCTCGGACCCGGGCTACTTCATCTTCGGCGACCGGCGCTTTCGCGATTCCAAGCCCGGCGGCCACGGCACCGTGGACCTGTACAAGTCGATCGTCCTCTCGTCCGACGTGTACTACTACATGCTCGCCAACGACATGGGTATCGACGCCATCGCCGGCTTCATGAAGCGCTTCGGCTTCGGCGCGCGCACCGGCATCGATCTCGAGGGCGAAGCGGCGGGCGTGCTGCCCTCGCCGGAGTGGAAGCTGGCCCGCTTCAGCCGGCCCGACCAGCAGAAATGGTACGCCGGCGAGACCATCTCCATCGGCATCGGCCAGGGCTACAACGCCTACACGCCGCTGCAGCTGGCGCAGGCACTGGCGACGCTCGCCAACAATGGCGCCATGTTCCGGCCGCGGCTGGTGTCGCACGTGGACAGCCCCCGGACGGGCGAGCGCCGCTACTTCGAGCCGCAGCTGGTGCGCCAGGTGCAGCTGCAGCCCGAGCACCTGGCCGTGGTCAAGCAGGCCATGGCAGGCGTCAACCTAGAGGGCACCGCCGCGCGCTCGTTCGCCGGCGCCCAGTACACGAGCGGCGGCAAGACCGGCACGGCGCAGGTGGTCGGCCTCAAGCAGGGCGAGAAGTACGAGGAGGAGAAGGTGGCCGAGCGCCTGCGCGACCATTCCCTCTACATCGCCTTCGCGCCGCTCGAGGGGCCGAAGATCGCGCTCGCCGTGCTGGTGGAGAACGGCGGCTTTGGCGCGCGCGCCGCCGCGCCGATCGCGCGCACCGTGCTCGATTACTACCTGCTCGGCAAGCTGCCGAGCGCGCCACGGCGCGCCGTGCCCGTGGTCGACGTGAACAGCGACGCGCAGAGCGACTGATGGAAGTCGCTGGCTACCCCCTGCGGCGCCTCGGCCGGCGCGTGGTCGAGGGCATCGACCCGCCGCTGTTCGCGCTGGCGATGGCGCTCAGCCTCCTCGGCCTGGGCGTGCTGTACTCCGCGAGCTACGAGAACGCCTCGCGCGTCGCGGGCCAGCTCGCCAACCTCGCCGTCGCCCTTGCGGCCATGTGGGCCGTGGCGCAAGTGCCGCCGCAAACGCTCGTGCGCTTCGCCCTGCCTGCCTATTGCGCCGGCATCGCCTTGCTGGTCGCCGTGGCGCTGGGCGGCGAGGTGGTGAACGGCGCGCGCCGCTGGTTGAACCTCGGCGTGCTGCGCTTCCAGCCCTCGGAGATGCTGAAGATCGCCGTGCCGATGATGCTGGCGTGGTACTTCCACCGCAACGAAGGCGCCATCCGCCTGCGCGATTTCGCCGTCGCCGGCGTGCTGCTAGCCCTGCCGGTGGCGATGATCGCGCGCCAGCCCGACCTCGGCACGGCGCTGCTCGTCGCGGCCGCGGGCTTTTACGTCATCTTCCTTGCCGGCGTCGGCTGGAAGCTGCTCGGCGCACTGGCGGTGCTCGCGCTGGCCAGCCTGCCGCCGCTGTGGGGCCTGATGCACGATTACCAGCGCCGCCGCATCCTGACGCTGCTCGATCCGTCACAGGATCCCCTCGGCGCGGGCTACCACACCATCCAGTCGACGATTGCGGTGGGCTCGGGCGGCCTCGCCGGCAAGGGCTGGCTGAACGGCTCGCAGACGCACCTCGAGTTCATTCCCGAGCGGCACACCGATTTCATCTTCGCCGTGTTCTCCGAGGAGTTCGGGCTGGCGGGCAACGTGGTGCTGCTCGCGCTGTACGCGCTGCTCATCGTGCGCGGCCTGGCCATCGCCGCGCAGGCGCCGACGCTGTTCGCGCGGCTGCTCGCCGGCGCGGTGACGCTCATGTTCTTCACGTACGCGTTCGTCAACATGGGCATGGTGGCCGGCATCCTGCCGGTAGTCGGCGTGCCGCTGCCCTTCGTGTCTTACGGCGGCACGGCCCTGGCGACGCTCTTTGTCGGCATCGGCCTGCTGATGAGCATCAACCGCCATCGAAAGCTCGTTCAGACTTAAGGTATTGCGCAGCAACACGATTCTGAAATAGCCGTCCGCATCGTGAAATGATGCGTCCATAAGTACTTGTAAATCCTTGTTTAAGTTCT
>JAOUGZ010000680.1 GCA_029865405.1 Betaproteobacteria bacterium | reverse complement strand
GAGGCCCTGTCGTACGTAGCGACGTCGGGCCCGTGCGCGCTCATGCAGTTGTGGATCGACACGCCGCCGGGCAGGAAGCCTTCGGCCTTGGCGTCGTAGGCGCCGTGCACCAGCCCCATCAGCTCGCTCATCACGTTGCGGTGGAACCAGGGCGGGCGGAAGGTGTGCTCGGCCACCATCCAGCGCGGCGGGAAGATGACGAAATCGCAGTTGGCCACGCCCGCCTGGCCCGAGGGCGAAGTGAGCACGGTGAAGATCGAGGGATCCACGTGGTCGAAGCTCACCGTGTTGATGGCCATGAAGCGCGCGAGGTCGTACTTGTACGGGGTGTAGTTGCCGTGCCAGGCGACGACGTCCAGGGGCGAATGGGCGTACTCGGCCGCCCACAGCCCGCCCATGAACTTGGTCACCACCTCGCACTTGCCTTGCCGGTCCTCGTAGGCCGCGACCGGGGCGAGGAAGTCGCGCCGCTGCGCGAGGCCCTGCGAGCCGATGGGGCCGAGCTCGGGCAGGCGGAAGGGCGCGCCGTAGTTCTCGCACAGGTACCCGCGCGTCGCGCCGCTCACCTCGACGCGGAACTTCACGCCGCGCGGCACCACCGCGATCTCGCCCGGCTTCGCTTCCAGCCGCCCGAGCTCCGTGGCGAGCAGGACCGCGCCCTGCTGCGGCACGAACATCAGCTCGCCGTCGGCGTTCGCGAAGTAGCGGTTCTTCATCGGCCGGTTGGCGCAGTACAGGTGCGCCGCGATCCCCGCTTGCGCCGCGGCGTCGCCCGAGCCGGCAAGGGTGAACAGGCCCTCGAGGAAATCGGTGGGCTGCGAGGGGATGGGAAACGGATTCCAGCGCAGGCGGTTGGGCGGCGTCTCCACCTCGTCGAAGGGGCCCGAGCGCAACAGGCCGTTCGCGATGCGCCGATAGGGCGCGTGCATCGCCGAGGGGCGCAGCTTGTACAGCCACGTGGAGAGGTTCTCCGCGCGCGGCGCGGTGAACGCCGAGCCCGAGAGCACCTCGGGGTACAGGCCGCGCGGCGCCTTCTGCGGCGAGTTCTGCCCGACGGGCAGCGCGCCCTTCACCGCCTCGGTGGCGAAGGTGTTGCCAAAGCCGCTCTGGTAGGCGAGCCTGCCCGTGCGGGCTGCCGCTGCCTGCCGTTGCCCTCGCCCTGCTCCCATCGCCATCGTGCGCTCCCGGTCAGACTGCGCAGGATGGATTCTACGCGCCGGCCTGCGCCGGGAACGCGCGCCGCGGACCGCGGACTAGGCGCTCAGCGGTGCCAGAACCAGCCGCGCGGCCGCAGCGGAATCGCGGCGACCGCGAGAAAGCGCGCGAGATTGGCGCGGCAGAAGAATTCCAGCGCCTCGAGGCTCGCGAAGTGCGGCGAGGCGCGAAATCCCCGGCTGTCGTCGATCAGGTCGAGGTCGCGCGCGATCAGCACGCGCGTCGGCTCCTCGGTGCTGCGGATCTCGTAGAGCCGGCAATCGAGATGCGCGCACACGCGCACCACGCTCGGCGTGCGCTCGGCTTCGAGCGGCAGCACGCTCAGGCTGGCGCCTTCGGCCGGCTGTTCGCGCCGCGGCCGGCCGCGCCGGGCGGGCAGTGCGGCGGGGGCGCGGGGCATGTCCGCCTCGGGAGCGCGGAAATCGCGGCTGGAATCGTCGTACATGGGTGCGGAGGGCGCCGTGTGCCGAATAGGACCGGCGCGCGGGCAAAGAGTTTCATCCCCCCCGGGACGCCGGGGTCTAGGCGCCGGCGCTAGGACGCCTTCAGCACGCCGCGGCGCATCTGGTCGAGTTCGATCGACTCGAACAGCGCCTTGAAATTGCCCTCGCCGAAGCCCTCGTCGCCTTTTCGCTGGATGAACTCGAAGAAGATCGGCCCGAGCTGGTTCTCGGAGAAGATCTGCAGCAGCAGCGCGCCCTCTTTGCCGTCGACGAGGATCTTGCGCTTCTTCAGCTCGGCGATGTTCTCGCCGTGGCCCGGGATGCGCTTGTCGATGAGCTCGTAGTAGGTGTCCACGGTGTCGAGGAGCTTCACGCCTTTCGCGCGCAGTGCGTCCACGGTCTTGAAGAGATCGCTCGAGCCGAGCGCCACGTGCTGGATGCCCTCGCCGTGGTACCGGTCGAGGTACTCCTGGATCTGCCCGGCCTTCTCGGTGCCTTCCTCGTTGATCGGGATGCGGATCTTGCCGCAGGGGCTGGTCATGGCCTTCGACTTCACGCCC
>JAOUGZ010000679.1 GCA_029865405.1 Betaproteobacteria bacterium | reverse complement strand
GCCCGGCAGGGGCGCGCCTGGCGAAGAAAGGCGCGCGGCAGGGGGTCGCCGACGAAGGCGGCTGGTGGCCTTCCTTCAAGTCCAACGAGGAAGGCCTCGCCGAGCTGGTCGGCGCGATCAGCGACGCCGGCTTCGAGCCCGGCGCGGACGTCGCCATCGCGCTCGACGTGGCGGCGACGCAGTTCCACCGCGGCGGGCGCTACCACCTCGCGCTCGAGAACCGCTCGCTCAGCGCCGAGCAGCTGCACGCCATGCTCATGCGCTGGCTCGATGCCTATCCGATCGTCTCGATCGAGGACCCGTTCGCCGAGGACGACCACGACGCGATGCGCGCCTTCACGCGCGCGGCGGGCGCGCGCGTGCAGATCGTCGGCGACGACCTGTTCGTCACGCGCGCGGCGAAGCTCGATCCCGAGCTCGCCAACGCCGTGCTGCTCAAGCCCAACCAGGTCGGCACCGTCACCGAAACACTCGCCTGCTGGACCGGCGCAAAGGACAAGGGCATGCGCGGCATCGTGTCGGCGCGCTCGGGCGAGACCGAAGACGTCTCGATCGTGCACCTCGCCGTGGGCTGGGGCGTGCCGCAGCTGAAAGTGGGCAGCTTCGCGCGCTCCGAGCGCATGGCGAAGTGGAACGAAGGCCTGCGCATCGAGGAGGCACTCGGGGGCAAGGCATTGCTCTACCCGGCGCGCAAGCTCTTTAAATAGGGACAGACCTCATTTTTCTCATCAACTGATGAGAAAAATGAGGTCTGTCCCTATTTAAAGCGCGCGCAGGCCATCGGCGTCGAGGCGGTAGCGCCGATCGCACGTCGCCGCCGCGGCCTCGGAGTGCGTGACGAGGATGCCGCCCGCGCCGTGCTGCTTCACCTGCCCGCGCAGCACTTCCAGCACCTGGCGCGCGTTGTCGGGGTCGAGGTTGCCGGTGGGCTCGTCGGCCAGCACCAGCCGCGGCTCGCCCACCAGTGCGCGCGCGATGGCGATGCGCTGCAGCTCGCCCCCCGAGAGCTCGCGCGGCATCGCGCCTTCGCGCCCGCTCAGACCCACCGCACCGATCAGCATGCGCGCCCGGCTGCGGATCTCGGCCGGCGCGCGCCCGCGCAGCAGCAGCGGCAGGCCGACGTTCTGCTCCGCCGTGAGGTAGGGCAGCAGGTGGAACGCCTGGAAGACGAAGCCGAAGTGCTCCCGGCGCAGCTGCGTCGCGGCGTCGTCCGAGAGGGCCGCGATCTCGAAGCCGTTGTAGGCGATCGAGCCCGAATCGACCGGCTCGAGGCCGGCGATGACGTTGAGGAGCGTGGATTTGCCGATCCCCGACTCGCCGAGCACCGCCACCAGCTCGCCCGGGGCGATTTCCATCGACACGGCCTTCAGCACGGTGCGCCCGCCGAAGCGCTTGCTGACGCCCGAAAGTCTTAACATGGCTCAAGTCTAGCGGCTTGGCGCAGCCTAGACACCGCGCTGTGCCCCTTGCTAGACTGGATACGCTCATAAATCGGAGGAGACCACCCGTGCACACCCCTATCCGGATGCTGGCCGCAGGCCTGGCCGCCGCGTCGCTCGCGTTCGCGCCGCTCGCGTCCGCCCAGCAGAAGATCAAGATCGGCTTCATCACCACCCTCACCGGCCCGGCCGGCATCATCGGCAAGCACATGAAGGACTCGGTCGAGCTGGCCATGGACCACCTCGGCAACAAGATGGGGGGCGTTCCCGTAGAGGTGATCTTCGGCGACGACCAGTTCAAGCCCGACGTCGGCGTGCAGGTGACCGAGGAAATGCTGAAGAAGCACCAGGTGGACATCATGTCCGGCATCATCTGGTCGCACGTCATGATGGCCGTGGTGCCCGTGGTCACGGGCTCGGGCAAGGTGATGGTCGGCACCAACGCCGGTGCGAGCCCGCTCGCCGGCAAGGCCTGCCACCCGCAGTACTTCTCCACTTCCTGGAACAACGACCAGACGCCCGAGGCGATGGGCAAGTTCATGCAGGAGCAGGGCATCAACGACGTCTACGTCCTGGCGCCCAACTACCAGGCCGGCAAGGACATGGTGGCGGGCTTCAAGCGCTACTACAAGGGCCGCATCGTCGAGGAGATCTTCACCACGCCCGGCCAGCAGGACTACCAGGCCGAGATCACGCAACTTCGCGCCAAGAGCCCGAAAGCGGCGTTCGTGTTCTACCCCGGTGGCATGGGTGTGCAGTTCGTGCGCCAGTACTTCCAGG
>JAOUGZ010000136.1 GCA_029865405.1 Betaproteobacteria bacterium | reverse complement strand
GACGTCGCCGGCAAGGACCTGCTCCTGGTGGACGATGTGCTCTACACGGGGCGCACGGTGCGCGCCGCGATCAACGAGCTGTTCGACTACGGCCGTCCGGCCTCGATTTCGCTGGTCGTGCTCGTCGAGCGCGACGGCCGGCAATTGCCGATCTGCGCGCAGCACGCCGGCGCCCGCGTTCAGGTAGCCGCTGGAATGCGCTTGCGCCTGAAGCGCGGCGAGCAGGGCCGGCTTTCGCTGGAGCTCGAGCGTGCCGCGTAACCCGCAACTCAACGACAAGGGCGAGCTGCAGCACCTGCTGTCGGTCGAAGGCCTGCCGCGGGAGCTCCTGCTGCAGATCCTCGACACCGCCGAGTCGTTCGCCGGCGTCACCGACCGCGACATCAAGAAGGTGCCGCTGCTGCGGGGAAAAAGCGTGTTCAACCTGTTCTTCGAGGGCTCGACGCGCACGCGCACCACGTTCGAGATCGCCGCCAAGCGCCTCTCGGCCGACGTCATCAACCTCAACGTCGCCGTGAGCTCCACCTCCAAGGGCGAGTCGCTGCTCGACACGGTGGCCAATCTCTCGGCCATGCACGCCGACATCTTCATCGTGCGCCACGGCTCCTCGGGCGCGCCCTACCTCATCGCGCGGCACGTGAAGCCGCACGAGCACGTGATCAACGCCGGCGACGGGCGCCATGCGCATCCGACGCAGGGCCTGCTGGACCTGTTCACCATCCGCCACTACAAGAAGGATTTCTCGGGCCTCACGGTGGCGGTGGTGGGCGACGTGCTGCATTCGCGCGTCGCGCGCTCGCTGATCCACGGGCTGACCACGCTCGGCGCGCCCGAGGTGCGCGTCATCGGCCCGCAGACGCTGATCCCGGCGGGCGCTGCGGCGCTCGGCGTGCGCGTGTGCCACTCGATGAAGGAGGGCCTGAAGGACGCGGACGTGATCGTCATGCTGCGGCTGCAGAACGAGCGCATGAGCGGCGCGCTGCTACCCTCGGCGCAGGAGTTCAACAAGAACTACGGCCTCACCGCCGAGAAGCTCGCGCTCGCCAGGCCCGATGCCATCGTCATGCACCCCGGGCCGATGAACCGGGGCGTGGAAATCGATTCCAATGTCGCCGACGGCCCGCATTCGGTGATCCTGCCGCAGGTCACGTTCGGCATCGCCGTGCGCATGGCCGTCATGTCCATGGTGGCGGGGGGCGGATGAAGCTCCTGGTGAAAGGCGGGCGCGTGATCGACCCGGCGAGCGGGCGCGACGCGGTGGGCGACGTGGCGCTGGCCGACGGGCGCATCGTCGAAGCGCTCGCCGGCAAGCCCGACCGGGTGATCGACGCCAAGGGTCTGGTGGTTGCGCCTGGACTCATCGACCTCGCGGCGCGGCTACGCGAGCCGGGCGACGAGTACAAGGCGACGCTCGAATCGGAAATGGACGCCGCGGTGGCGGGCGGCGTCACGAGCCTCGCCTGCCCGCCGGATACCGATCCGCCGCTCGACGAGCCGGGGCTGGTCGACATGCTGCGCCGGCGCGCCAAGGCGCTGGCGCGCGCGCGCGTCTACCCGGTGGGCGCGCTCACTGTGAAACTGCAGGGCAAGCAGCTCACCGAGATGGCGCAGCTTGCAGAAGCGGGCTGCATCGCGTTCTCGCAGGCCAACGCCGCGGTGGCGGACACCCAGGTGCTGTGGCGCGCGTTGCAGTACGCCGCGACCTTCAACTTTCCCGTTTGGCTGCGCGCCGAAGACCTGTGGCTGGCGCAGGGCGGCGTGGCGCACGACGGCGAAGTGGCCACGCGCCTCGGGCTCGCCGGCATTCCGGTGTTCGCCGAGACGGTGGCGCTGGCGACGCTGCTGGAACTGGTGCGCGCCACGGGCGCGCGCGTGCACGTGTGCCGCATCTCGAGCGCGGCCGGCGTCGCCATGCTCAGGCGCGCGCGCCACGACGGCCTGCCGCTGTCGTGCGACGTGGGCGCGCACCACGTGCATCTGTCGGACATGGACCTGGGCTACTTCGACGCGCAATGCCGGCTCGAGCCGCCGCTGCGAAGCAGCCGCGACCGCGACGCGCTCGGCGCTGGGCTGGCCGACGGCACCATCGATTGCATCGTTTCGGATCACACGCCGGTGGACGACGATCGCAAGCACCTGCCGTTCGCCGAGGCCGAGCCCGGTGCGACCGGGCTGGAACTCTTGCTGCCGCTGGCGCTCAAGTGGGGAGTGCAGGCGAGACTCGGTCTGGCGCAGACCCTGGCGCGCGTCACCAGCGCGCCCGCGCGCATCCTCGGCGTCGAGGCCGGGCGCATCGCGCACGGCGCGCCCGCCGATCTGGTGGTGTTCGATCCCGAGGCGCCGTGGCGCGTCAGCGCGCAGGCGCTGAAGAGCCAGGGCAAGAACACGCCGTTCCTCGGCCTCGAGCTCACCGGGCGCGTTCGCGCCACGCTCGTAGCGGGCAAAGTGGTGTTCGAAGGATGAGGCGCATCGCATTGGCCTTCGGCTGCGCGCTGCTCGCCGGCTGCGGCTCGACCCCGGATCGCCCCGGCGGCTACTACAAGGACGACGGCCCCGGCGCGCGCGTGCCCGATCTCGCGTCGATTCCCGATGCGGTGCCGCGCCATGAACCGCTGCACCGCTGGGCCAACCGGCCCTACGAGCAGTTCGGCAAGCGCTACGTGCCGCTGACGCGCGTCGGCGCGTTCCAGCAGCGCGGCGTCGCCACCTGGTACGGCAAGCGCTTCCACGGCAACTCGACCTCGAGCGGTGAAACCTACGACATGTACAAGATGAGCGCCGCGCACCCCATCCTGCCGATTCCAAGCTATGCGCGCGTCACCAATCTCACCAATGGCCGCACGGTGATCGTGCGCGTGAACGACCGCGGTCCGTTCCACAAGGAGCGCATCATCGACCTGTCGTACGCCGCCGCCTACAAGCTGGGCTACGTGGCGGCGGGCAGCGCGCGCGTCCTGGTCGAGCAGATCGTTCCGGGCGGCACGCCGCTCGCTTTGCACAACTAGAGGTCCCATGCGCGCAGTCCTGATCGCGTCGGCATTCGTTCTCGTTTCTTGCGGCGCAGCCGCGCAGGCGCCACAGCCGCCGCAGCCACCGCAGGTCGCGGCGCGCGCTTACGTGGTCTCCGACCTGACGAGCGGCCAGGTGCTGTCCCAGCACAACGCCGACGAGCGCGTCGAGCCGGCCTCGCTCACCAAGCTGATGACCGCGTACCTCGTGTTCGCCGCGATGCGCGAAGGCCGTATCGCGCCCGGCCAGCAGGTGCAGGTATCCGCGAACGCCCGCCAGGCGCCCGGATCGCGCACCTTCCTCGAGGCGGGCAGCAGCGTCAGCGTGGACACGCTGGTGCGCGGCATGGTGGTGCAGTCGGGCAACGACGCCTGTGTCGCGCTTGCCGAGGTGCTGGCCGGATCCGAGGAGGCCTTCGCGCAACACATGAACCGCGAGGCCGCGCGCCTCGGCATGCAGAACACGCAGTTCACGAACGCCACCGGCCTGCCGCACGCGCAGCACTATTCGACCGCGCGCGACCTCGGCCTGCTGGCGGCGGCGCTGATCCGCGATTTCCCCGAGGCGTATGCGCGCTACTACCAGATGAAGGAGTTCCGCCACAACGACATCACGCAAATGAACCGCAACCGGCTCCTGTGGCTCGACCCGAGCGTGGACGGCGTGAAGACGGGCTTCACCGAGGGCGCCGGTTACTGCCTGATCGCCTCCTCGGCGCGCGGCGGCCGGCGCCTGTTGACGGTGCTGCTGGGCGCGGACTCGGACGCCGCGCGGGCGCGCGAATCGCAGAAGCTGCTCAACTGGGGCTACCAGTACTTCGACGGCGTGCGCCTCTACGAGCCCGGGCAGACGGTGAAGGCGGTACACGTGTGGAAAGGCGCAAACGAGGCCGTGGCCGCCGGCTTCGAGCAGGGCCTGGTGGTGACGGTGCCCAAGGGCGAGGCGCAGCACCTCGCCGCCGAGCTGCTCACGCATCCGCCGGTGCTCGCGCCGATCAGCAAAGGCGACAAGGTGGGCGTGCTGCGCGTGGCGCTCGCCGGCCGGCCGCTCGGCGAATACCCGGTGGTGGCGCTCGAGGGCGTGCCGCAAGGGGGGATCCTCGGCCGCGCCTGGGATACACTGAGACTCTGGCTCAAGTAACGGGGCTGAGACGATGGTCTTTCTGAACGGCAGGTTTGTGCCGCTCGAGCAGGCGACGGTATCGGTGCTCGACCGCGGCTTCATCTTCGGCGACGGCGTGTACGAGCTGATCCCGGTGTATTCGCGCGCGCCGTTCCGCATGGACGAGCACCTGGCGCGCCTCGAGCGCAGCCTCGCCGCGGTGCGCATCGCGAACCCCTACGCGCGCGAGAAGTGGCGCAGCGTGATCCTCGAGCTGGTGGCGCAGCAGCCCTGGGAGGACCAGGGCGTGTACCTGCAGGTGACGCGCGGGGTCGCCAAGCGCGACCATGCGTTTCCGGCCGGCGTCGAGCCGACGGTTTTTGCGATGTCCAACCCCCTCGTGAATCCGCCGCGGGACCTCGTCGAGAAGGGCGTGGCGGCGGTGAGCGCGCCGGACAACCGCTGGCTGCGCTGCGACATCAAGTCGATCTCGCTCATCGGCAACGTGCTCCTGCGCCAGGCGTCGGCGGACGCGGGCGCGGCCGAGACGATCCTGTTCCGCGACGCGGTACTGACGGAAGCGTCGGCTTCCAACGTGTTCGTGGCGAAGAACGGGCGCCTGCTCTCGCCGCCGAAGTCGAACCTCATCCTGCCCGGCATCACCTACGACGTGGTGGTGGAGATCGCCCAGCAGCTCGGGCTGCCGCTCGAATTCCGCGACGTCCGCGAGGCCGAAGTGCGCGCCGCGGACGAGCTCTGGGTCACGTCCTCATCCAAGGAAATACTCGCCGTCGTCGAGCTGGACGGCAAGCCGGTCGGCGACGGCAAGCCCGGGCCGCTCTTCCGGCGCGCCTGGGAGGGCTATCAGGAATTCAAGCGGCGCGTCATGCGGAAGGAGGCCGTCTCGGCCTGATGCCGATTCGCAACGAGGAAACGCTGCTTTCGTATCCCACCGACTTTCCCATCAAGGTCATGGGCCGCAAGGAAAAGCGCTTCGCGTCTACGGTACTCGGCATCGTCAAGAAGCACGCGCCGGACTTCGACCCCGCCACCATGGAACTGCGCCCGAGCCGCCAGGGGACCTACCTCAGCGTCACCTGCACCATCCGCGCCACCTCGCGCGAGCAGCTCGACGAACTGTACCGCGACCTCTGCGACCATCCGTCCGTGGTCATGGTGTTGTAAGTGGAAACCGTGCTCGCCCCCCGCCTGAAAAGCCTCGGCCTCGCCGAGTACACGGCGGTGGCGGCGCGGATGCGCGAATTCACCCTGCAGCGCGATGCCGACACCCCGGATGAGCTGTGGGTGGTGGAGCATCCGCCCGTATACACGCTGGGGCAGGGCGCGGACCCTTCGTTCGGGCCCAAGCAGGCGAACGGCATTCCGGTGGTGCAGTCCGAGCGCGGCGGCGAGGTCACTTACCACGGGCCGGGACAGGCCATCGTGTATACCCTGGTCGATCTGCAGCGGCGCAGCATCAAGGTGAAGGACTTCGTGCACCTGCTCGAGCAATGCGTGATCAATTTTCTCGTGCGCCACGAGGTGCAGGCCGAACGCAAGCCCGGGGCGCCCGGGGTCTATGTGGGCGGGGCGAAGATCGCCTCGCTCGGCATTCGCGTGACGCGCGGGCGCGCCTGGCACGGCCTCGCGCTGAACGTCGACATGGACCTGTCGCCCTTCCAGGCCATCGACCCGTGCGGCTATCCGGGACTGAGCGTCGTGCAGGCGCGCGATTTCGGCGTCACGGGGACGGCGAAGGACGTGGGCATCCGCCTGGCGCGGCTCATCGCGCAGAGGCTCTGAGATGCGCGACGCGGGCGTAAAGGAAAAAGGCCAGGCGAAGACCGCGCGCATCCCGGTGAAGATCTTGCCGCGCGCGCCCTTGCCGAAGCCGGCCTGGATCCGGGTGAAGGCGCCGCACCTGGGTTCGCGCTTCACGGAGATCAAGCAGATTCTGCGGGAGCAGGCGCTGCACACGGTGTGCGAGGAAGCCTCGTGCCCGAACATCGGCGAGTGCTTCGGCAAGGGCACCGCGACCTTCATGATCCTCGGCGACATCTGCACGCGGCGCTGCCCGTTCTGCGACGTGGGGCACGGACGGCCCCTCGCGCCGGATGCCGAGGAGCCGGCGCATCTCGCCGACACCATCGCCAGGCTGAAGCTGAAATACGTCGTCATCACGAGCGTGGATCGGGATGACCTGAAGGACGGCGGTGCGCAGCATTTCGTCGACTGCATCCGTGCCGTGCGCGAGAAGAGCCCGCGCACGACCACCGAAGTGCTGGTGCCGGATTTCCGCGGGCGATGGGACCGGGCGCTGGCGATCCTGCTGTCTGCGCCGCCCGACGTCATGAACCACAATCTGGAGACCGTGCCGCGGCTCTATCGCCAGGCGCGGCCGGGCGGGGACTATCGTCATTCCCTGAAGCTGCTTCAGGAATTCAAGCGGGCCGTGCCTTCCGTTCCCACGAAATCAGGTCTGATGGTCGGGCTCGGGGAGACCGACGATGAGATCCTCCAAGTGATGCGCGACCTGCGCGCGCACGACGTCGAGATGCTTACGATCGGGCAGTACCTGCAGCCCTCGCCGCATCATCTGTTCGTCGAGCGCTTCGTGCATCCGGACGGCTTTGCGATGTTAGAGCGCGAGGCGCGGGCGATGGGCTTCCGGCACGCGGCGATCGGGGCGATGGTGCGTTCGTCCTATCACGCGGACAAGCAGGCGCAAGAGGCGGGGGTAGCGTAGTCGCTTTTCTTGCTGGTGCGTTGCAGCCGATGGAATTGACCTAGAATCCGCACCCCGATGCCGTCGATCATCTCCATCCGGAACATCAGCAAGACCTACGCTTCGGGCCTGCAGGCACTGAAGCCGATCGACCTGGAGATCCGGAAAGGCGAGA
>JAOUGZ010000678.1 GCA_029865405.1 Betaproteobacteria bacterium | reverse complement strand
CGCCCGAGGCCGAAGCCGCCAACGACGCCCTGCTGCGCTGGGTGTACGAAAAGAAATAGGGACAGACCTCATTTTTCTCATCTGCAGATGAGAAAAATGAGGTCTGTCCCTATTTGAGGCGCGACGCCATGTCGGCCGCGGGGATCGGCCGGCCGAAGTGGTAGCCCTGCCCCTGCTCGCAGCCGTGCTGCCTGAGGAACTCGACGTGCTGCTCGCTCTCGATGCCCTCGGCGACGACGCCGAAGCGCAGCTGCTGCGCCATGTCGATCACCATGCGCACGATCGCCGCCGAGCCCGGCTCCGTGATCGCCGCGTTGACGAAGGCGCGGTCGATCTTGAGGGTGGAGACCGGCAGGCGCGTCAGGTAGGACAGGCTCGAGTAGCCGGTGCCGAAATCGTCGACCGAGATCCGCAGTCCCGCGTCGCGCAGCGCCTGCAGCTGGCGGATGGCGTCCTTGGGGTCGTCCATCAAGCTGCTCTCGGTGATCTCCAGCTCGAGCATCTGCGGGGATACGCCGTGCGCCGCGAGCAGCTCCTGGATCACGCGGTCGAGGTCGCGGCGGCGGAACTGGCGCGCCGAGAGGTTGACGGCCACCGGCAGCAGCGGCCGGCCGGCGCGCGCCCACTCGGCGAGCTGACGGCAGGCCTCCTCGATCACCCAGTCGCCCACGGCGACGATCTGGCCGCTTTCCTCGAGCGCGGAGATGAACTCCAGCGGCGGCACCATGCCGCGCCCGGCATGCTGCCAGCGCAGCAGCGCCTCCATGCCGGTCATCGCGCCGCTGGCGAGCTGCACCTTGGGCTGGTAGTGCAGCAGGAACTCGCCGCGCTCCAGCGCGCGCTGCAGGTCGGTGTTCAGCTGCAGCTTGGAGGCGGCGCGCGCGTTCAGCTCGGCGGTGTAGAAGCAGAAGGCGTTGCGTGAGGATTCCTTGGCGCGGTACATGGCGATGTCCGCGCACTTGAGGAGCGCGTCCGCGCTCTCGCCGTCGGTCGGGAACGTCGCCACGCCGATGCTCGCAGTGATGAACGTCTCGCGGCCGTCGAGGTCGAACGGCGCGCCGAACGCATCGAGGATCTTCTGCGCCACGAGCGCGGCATCGTCCGGGCGCGCGAGGTCGGCGATCACCACGGCGAACTCGTCGCCGCCCGGGCGCGATACGGTGTCGTCGCGGCGCACGCAATCCTGCAGCCGGCGGCCGACGTGCCGCAGCAGGTCGTCGCCGATGTGATGGCCGTGCGTGTCATTGACCAGCTTGAAGCGATCGAGATCGACGTAGAGTACGCCCGCGCCGCGGCCGCGGCGCCGCGACTGGGCGATGGCGTGCTCGAGGCGCTCGTGCAGCAGGTTGCGGTTCGCGAGGCCGGTCACCGCATCGAACTGCGCCAGCTGCTCGAGCCGCTCCTCGGCCGCCTTGCGCACCGAAATGTTGCTGCTTACGCCGCGATAGCCGCGGAAGGCGCCCGCCTCGTCGAACACGGGCTCGCCGCTGCTCGAGATGTGCACGCGCGAGCCGTCCTCGCGCGTGGTGATCTGCTCGAAGTCGCGGAACGGCTTGTGCGCCTCCAGCATCCGGCGGTGGTCGTCCCAGGTGCCGCTTTCGGGGATCACGTTGTCGAACTCCCAGCGCCGCTTGCCGAGGACGCGGGCGGGGTCGTGCTTCGAGCGCGCCTCGAACCCCGGCGAGACGTAGGTGAAGCGCAGCGTCTCGTCCTGCTCCCAGTACCAGTCCGAGGAGAGCTCGGTCAGGCTGCGAAAGCGCTCCTCGCTGCGGCGCAGCGCCAGCTCGGCCGCCTTGCGCTCGGTGATGTCGCGCGCCACCACCTGCATCGCGGGCCGCCCCTCGAGGGTGAACGATACCGCCGTGACTTCGCCACTGAACAGCGTGCCGTCGGCGCGCAGATACTCCACTTCCGTGAGCGGCAATGCTTGCGGGACCTCGTACAGCCGTCGAATGCGCTCGCGCGCCAGAGCGCGCGACGCCGGCGCGATCAACTCGAGCACATCGTGACCGAGCAGCTGATCGCGGCGCTCGGCGCGAAACAGCCGCAGCATGGCCGGGTTGACGAGAACGATGCGCCAGTCCGAATGCACGAAGATGGCGTCCGATGCGATCTCGATCAGCTTGCGGTAGCGCAGCTCCGCGCTCTCGAGGGAGGCCTGCACCTTGCGCTGGCCCTCCGCGAGACGCAGCACGCGCGCGATGCGCTCGCCGCTCAGCCTG
>JAOUGZ010000677.1 GCA_029865405.1 Betaproteobacteria bacterium | reverse complement strand
GCGCCTCGCCAGGGGACAGGAAATCCCCTGCTTCGCGCTCACCAGCCCGGAAGCAGGGTCGGATGCGGCTTCGATCCCGGACTTCGGCGTGGTGTGCAAAGGCGCTTGGCAGGGCAAGGAAACGCTCGGCATGCGCCTCACGTGGGACAAGCGCTACATCACGCTCGGCCCGGTGTCGACGCTGCTCGGCCTTGCGTTCCGCCTCTACGATCCCGAGCATCTCCTCGGCGGCGAGGAAGACCTGGGCATCACCTGCGCGCTGATCCCGACGGCGACGCCGGGCGTCAACATCGGCAGGCGCCACCTGCCGCTGAACGGTGCCTTCCAGAACGGCCCCAACTCCGGCAAGGACGTCTTCGTGCCGCTCGAGTGGATCATCGGCGGGCGCGAGTACGCGGGCAAGGGCTGGATGATGCTGATGAACAGCCTCGCCGCCGGACGCTCGATCTCGCTGCCGGCGTCCTCGGCGGGCGGCGCCAAAGCGCTGGCGCGATCCACCGGGGCGTATGCGCGCGTGCGCAGCCAGTTCCGCACGCCCATCGGCAAGCTCGAAGGCGTGGAAGAGGCGCTGGGACGCATCGCTGCCAACGCCTACATGATGGAGGCGACGCGCGTCATGACCGCGGGCGCCGTGGACCTGGGCGAGAAACCCTCGGTGATCTCCGCGATCGCCAAGTACCACATGACAGAGCGGGCGCGCGACTGCGTGAACGACGCGATGGACATCCATGGCGGCAAGGGCATCTGCCTCGGACCCCACAACTGGGTCGGCCGCGGCTACCAGATCCTGCCGGTCGGCATTACCGTGGAGGGCGCCAACATCCTTACGCGCACGCTCATCATCTTCGGCCAGGGCGCGATCCGCAGCCACCCCTACGTGCTGCGTGAAATGCGCGCCGCCAAGGAGATGAAGGGCGCGCAAGCCTCGGTCGAGTTCGACGACGCGCTGACGGCACATATCGGGCACACGATCTCCAATGGCGTGCGCGCTTTCCTGCACGGCCTGACGCGCGCCATGTTCGCCTCTGCCCCGCTCAGCACGGCGCCGGAAACGCGCCACTACTACCGACAGGTGACGCGCCTCTCCGCGGCCTTCGCCTTCCTCGCCGACGTATCGATGCTGGCGATGGGCGGCGCGCTGAAACGGAAGGAGAAGATCTCCGGGCGCCTGGGCGACGTGCTCTCGATGATGTACCTGGTGTCGGCGACCCTCAAGCACTACGAGGACCAGGGACGGCTCAAGGCCGACCTGCCGCTGGTGCGCTGGTCGGTGCGCGACGCGCTGTATTCGGCGCAGGAGGCGATCGACCAGGTGCTGTCCAACTTCCCCATCAAGGCGCTTGCCACGCTGCTGCGCTGGACCATCTTCCCGCTGGGCACGCCGTTCCGGCCGCCGCTCGATTCCCGCAATCACGAATGCGCGCGCATCGCGCTCGAGCCCGGCGCAGCGCGCGATCGGCTGACGGCCGGCATCTACCTGCCCAAGGGTGAAGCCGACGCCACCACCGTGCTGGAGGCGGCGTTCCTCGCCACGGTGGCCTGCGAGCCGATCGAGAAGAAGTTCCGCGAGGCAGTAAGAAGCGGCGCGCTCGCGCCGCGCTCGGGCGCCGACACGGCGCAGCTCGCGCGCGACCAGGGCGTGATCACGCCTGAGGAGTACGCGCAATGGCAGAAGAAGGAAGCACTGCGCAAGCGCGTCATCATGGTCGACGACTTCCCGCAGGACTTCGGCCGCGCCGAAATCGCGGAGAAGTTCGGCGACGAGAAGCCGGCGCACGCCAAGGCCGCCTGACATGATCCGCCAACCCATCTACGTAATCGACGGCGCACGCACGCCGTTCCTGAAATCCAAGAACCGGCCCGGCCCGTTCGCGGCGGGCGATCTCGCGGTGCAGGCGGGCCGCGCTCTGCTGGTGCGCCAGAAGTTCGCGCCGCAGGCGCTCGACGAGGTCATCCTCGGCTGCGCCGCGCCGTCCGTGGACGAGGTAAACATCGGCCGCGTCGCGGCGCTGCGCATGGGGTGCGGCGAGAAAGTGCCGGGGTGGACGGTCATGCGCAATTGCGCGAGCGGCATGCAGGCGCTCGATTCCGGCGTCAACAACATCGCCGCCGGCCGCTCGCAGCTCGTGCTCGCGGGCGGCGTCGATGCGCTCTCGCGCGCGCCGCTCCTCTACAACGACCGCATGGTGGGCTGGTTTTCCGACCTGGCGGCGGCGCGATCCG
>JAOUGZ010000676.1 GCA_029865405.1 Betaproteobacteria bacterium | reverse complement strand
CATGCTGCCGCACTTCCAGATCGACCCGCTGCTGTTCGGCGTGCTGGTGGCGCTCAACCTGCAGACCGCGTTCCTGTCGCCGCCGATGGCGATGTCGGCGTACTACCTGAAGGGCGTGGCGCCCAAGCACGTGCTGCTGACGCAGATCTTCGGCGGCTGCATGCCGTTCCTCTACATCGTCATCGTCTGCATGGTGATCGTCTACATCGTCCCCGACGTGGCCCTGTGGCTGCCGCGGGCACTGTACGGTTGAACGAAAACAAGGAGAAACGCGCGTCATGGAAACCTTGGGCACCGCCGCACTCGTCTTCGTGGTGAGCGCGGCCTTCGTGATCGCCGCGGGCATCGGCCTGGCGCGCTATGGCGACGACCTCGCCGAGTCCACCGGCTGGGGCAAGCTCTGGGTGGGGACGCTGCTCGTCGGCATCGCCACCTCGCTGCCCGAGGTGGTGGTCAACATCTCCGCCGTCTGGCTCGAGAACTCACCGGGCCTCGCGCTCGGCAACGTGTTCGGCGCCGACATGATGAACGTGTTCGTGCTGGGCTGCGTGGGCCTTGCCTTCGGCATCGGCAACCTGTTCGGCGGGCAAGGGCGCGACACCGAGCTGCTGATCCTGGTCGGCATGGCGCTGGTCGCGCTCGCCCTCGTCTTCGGCTTCGCGGGCGACGTGAAGCTCGGGCCGACGAGCCTCGGCACGGCGCTCATCCTCGCCGCCTACCTCGTCGGCATGCGCATGGTGTACAAGGCCGGCCAGACGCACATGCACCTGGAGGACATCCCGGCGCCCACCGGCAGCGCGAAGAAGGCCTGGATCGGCTTCGGCATCTCGGTGGCGGTGGTGATCGTCGCCGGGCGCTTCCTCGCCGCGAGCGCCGACCGCATCGCCGAGATCTCGGGCATCAGCGCGAGCTTCATCGGCGTGCTGCTCGTATCGATCGTTACCACGCTGCCCGAGGGCTCGGTGACGGTGGCGGCGACCCTTCGCAAGTCCTACGGCATTGCCATGGGCAACGTCTACGGCTCGAACGCCTTCAACGTCACCATCCTGACGTTCTCGGACCTGTTCAGCCCGGCGCCGCTCCTTGGCAAGATGGAGGGCGCGCACTTCGCGGCGGGACTCGCCGCGCTCGCGCTGATGGGGCTGGGCTACCTGGTGTGGAAGGGCGTGCAGCGCCCGGCGTTCGCCCGGGCGCGCGTGCTCGCGCCGGCGATCCCGGTGGTCTACCTCGGCGGGTTATACATCGTGTACCGGCTGGCGCAGGCCTGACCCTTTGCTATGATGGCCGAAGGGTCTTTGCCCTAAGGGGAGAAACGACATGCAGGCGGCATCGAGACTGGCGTCGGCCCTGGCCGGCGTGGTGTTGGCGTCGCTCGTCCACGCGCAGGGGCCGGACGAGCTCTGGGACATGACTACGCGCATGGAAATGGCGGGCATGCAGATGCCGGCCACCAGCCAGCAGATATGCATGAAGAAAGGCGAGCAGCGTGCCGAGGACCTGCAACAGGACAAGAACTGCAAGGTCACCGAGCAGAAGGTGGTCGGCAACAAGATGACCTGGACGATCGTCTGCACGGGCAAGGACGCGATGAGCGGCACCGGAGAAATGACGCGCACGGCCGACAGCATGGACGGGCGCATGCGCATGAAGACCAGCGACGGCGACGAGATGAACATCGTCTACACGGGCAAGCGCGCCGGCGGCTGCAACGCGCAGACGCACCAGGATCCGCGGATGGCGGCGGCGCAGAAACAGGCGGCTGCAATGCAGGCGCAGAGCAACGCGCAGATCGAGCAGATGTGCAAGGAAGGCGTGGACAAGTTCAACACCACCCTGTTCGAGATGCAGGGTTCGCCTTGCCTCAATCGCAAGGGCGAGTACTGTGCGCACGTGAAAAGGACCAACGAGTCCATGCGCACGCCGGCGAGCTACCGCACGGCGATGCAGAAGGAAGGGATGCGCAACCAGGGCTGGGAGCGCGCAGTGCAGCTCTGCAGCGTGCAGACTGCGCCGACGCTGGCCGCGGCCTGCAAGAGCGGGGTGAGCGGCCGCGACTGGCCGTTCGTCGCCGACTACTGCCCGGCGGAAACGCAGCAGCTCGCCGTACAGCACTGCGCCGGCCGCGAGTACACCGCCGCCATGAGCTCCGAGTACAAGGCGATCTGCGCCAAGCACGCGGGCGGATTCGCCCAGCCGCAGCGTGCCGCGGCCAAGCCGGCTGCGGCGC
>JAOUGZ010000675.1 GCA_029865405.1 Betaproteobacteria bacterium | reverse complement strand
GCGCTGCCCCCGGCGCTGTGGCTTGCCGCGCTGCCGGCCTGCGCGGCGCTTGGCGCCTGGCGCCGGTCGCTGATCGTCCCCGCCGCGCTCGCCTGCGGGTTTCTCTGGGCCGCGGGCCAGGCGCACCTGCGCCTCGCCGACCGCCTCGCGCCCGAGCTGGAAGGCGTGGACCTGGAAGTCGCGGGCGTGGTCTCCGGGCTCCCGGCGGCCGGGGAGCGCAGCCTGCGCTTCGCCTTCGAGCCCGAATCGGCGCCGGCGCGCCTGCCGCAGAGAGTTCTGCTCTCCTGGTACCACGGCCCGACGGGCGACGCGCCGCCCGAGTTGCGCCCGGGCGAGCGCTGGCTGCTCATGCTGCGCCTGAAGCGCCCGCACGGTCCGCTCAACCCGCATGGCTTCGACTACGAGGCCTGGCTCATCGAGCGCGGCATCGGCGCCACCGGCTACGTGCGCGACGCCGCGGGCGCACGCCGCATCGGCGCGCGCAACGGGTTCGGCGATCGCGTCGCCCAGGCGCGCGCCGCGGTGCGCGACCGGTTCAAGGCGGTGCTGGGCGAGACGCCCGCCGCCGGCATCCTCGCCGCGCTCGCGGTGGGCGAGCAGCGCGCCATCGCCGGCGAGGAGTGGCGGCTCTTCAGCCGCACGGGCGTCACGCACCTGATGAGCATTTCGGGGCTGCACGTGACGCTGGTCTCGGGGCTCGCCGCCTGGCTGGTGTCGGCGTTGTGGCGCCGTGTGCCGCACCTCGCGCTCGCGCTGCCAGCACGAAAGGCGGGCGCCGCGACGGCAATCATGGCCGCCTTTGCCTATACGCTGCTCGCCGGCTTCGCCGTGCCGGCGCAGCGCACCTTCTACATGGTGAGCGTGGTCGCGCTGGCGCTCTGGTCGGGGCGCATCGCCTCGCCCGCGCGCACGCTCGCCCTGGCGCTTGCCGTGGTGACGCTGATCGATCCCTGGGCCGTGCTGCAACCGGGCTTCTGGCTCTCCTTCGGCGCGGTGGCGCTCATCTTCCACGTGAGCGCGGGCTGGACCGAGGCCGAGCCGCGCTGGCGGCAATGGGTGCGCGTGCAGTGGGCGATCACAGTGGGGCTCGCGCCGGCGGCGCTGTTTCTCTTCGCGCAGGTGTCGGTGTCGGGGCCGCTCGCCAACGCGCTCGCCATCCCGCTCGTCTCGGCGGTGGTCACGCCGCTTGCGCTCGCCGCCGCCGTGCTGCCGGCGGACGCGCTGCTGCATGTCGCGCAATGGCTGGTGCAGGGGCTGCTTTCCTACCTCGAATGGTGCGCGGGCCTGCCCGCGGCGCTCTGGCAGCAGCACGTGCCGCCGCTCTGGGCGACGCTCCTCGCGTTGGTCGGCGTGGCGTGGCTGCTCCTGCCGCGCGGCTTTCCATGGCGCGCCTGCGGTCTTGCGCTCATGCTGCCCGCGGTCGCACTGCCCGCGCCAGCGCCGGCGCCGGGCGAAGCGTGGGTGACGACCTTCGACGTCGGCCAGGGACTCGCCGTACTGGTGCGCACGGCGCGCCACGCGCTGCTCTACGATGCGGGCCCCGCTTACGGCGACACCGATAGCGGCGAGCGCATCGTCGCGCCCGCCTTGCGCGCGCTCGGGGTGGCGCGCCTCGACGCGCTCGTGCTCACGCACGACGACAGCGACCATACCGGCGGCGCGCTCTCGATCCTCGAGAACGTCGAGGCGGACCTGCTCCTGCACTCGCTCACCGAGCGCCACCCGCTGCTGGCGCTCGCGCCGGCGGCGCGGCGCTGCTTGCGCGGCGCGTCCTGGATCTGGGACGGCGTGCGCTTCGACGTGCTGCACCCGGCGGCCGCGCGCCCCGTGCGCCGCCGCAACGAGGAAAGCTGCGTGCTCAAGGTGAGCGCGGGGGAGGGCGCGATGCTGCTCACCGGCGACATCGAGCGCGCGTCCGAGCTCGGGCTCGCGCGCGAGGGCGCGGTGCGCGCAACGGCGCTGCTCGTGCCGCACCACGGCAGTCGCAGCTCGTCGTCGGCGCCGTTTCTCGAGGCGGCGAGCCCGCGCCTCGCGGTGGCCTCGGCGGGGTATCGCAACCGCTTCGGCCACCCGGCTGCGGCGGTGCTCGAACGCTACGCGGCCGCCGGCGTGGTGCTGTGGCGCACCGACCGCGACGGCGCGGTCACCGTGCGCCTCGGTCCGGGCGGCGCGGCGGCGCATGCCGAGCGCGCGCGCCGCGCGCGCTACTGGCATGTTCCCGCGCCACCG